>JAQBNS010000155.1 GCA_028288405.1 Chitinophagaceae bacterium | reverse complement strand
ATCTTGCTGTGCCAGTTTCAAACGAAGTGCTCTTAATAACTGGAATAGTTTTTCTTCCGGTGTATCTGTTCCTGGTGTTTCAGCAGAAGCTGTTGATTTTGTTTTCTTACTGCTTTTCTTTTCAAATGAAATAGGAACAAGTTCTGAAAGTTGTAAGGTTTGTTTTCCAAACAAAACATCTTTGCCTAAAGCGGTTATTTTTAAAACAGAACCTTGATCATAGGCAACCTCCAAAATGCCAAGATGAAGAAATTGCAACATATACTGTTGCCAATCTGCATAAGGAATATCTCTGCCTACCCCATAGGTCTTGATGTTTTGATAACCCTTTTGTATTAATTCCTGATTCGATGATCCCCGAAGAACATTGATCAACATGTTTCCTCCCGCTTCTTCGTTCATTCTGCTTACCGCAGAAAGCGCCATCTGTGCCAATCGCGTACCATCTATCATGGGACGTGGATTTTTACACACGTCGCAATTGCCACAGTTTTGGATGACTGCTTCACCAAAATAGTTCAATAGTATTTTCCTGCGGCAGATATTGGCTTCGGCAAATTGCTGCATGCGATGAAGCTTGGCGAGATTTAATTCTTTTTGTGAACTGTCATTGGCAAACTGAGTTTGCATGACTACATCACCATAACTATAATACAAGACCGTATCTGCCTTATAACTGTCTCTTCCGGCGCGACCGATTTCC
This sequence comes from Chitinophagaceae bacterium, assembly GCA_028288405.1. Classification (GTDB taxonomy): domain Bacteria; phylum Bacteroidota; class Bacteroidia; order Cytophagales; family Cytophagaceae; genus JACMQM01. Next base: position 2,704 of record JAQBNS010000155.1, on the reverse strand, counting down.
TGATAATAACTTTCTATATTTTTGGGAAGATTGCTGTGTATAACCCAGCGTACATTCGATTTGTCTATTCCCATTCCAAACGCAACCGTAGCGCAAACAATTTGCAAGCGATCATTTAGAAAATCATCCTGTACTTTGTTTCTTGTTGTGCTGTCCAATCCTGCGTGGTAACAGGCTGCCGGGTAACCTATGGCCTGCAGCTTGGCCGCCATGTCTTCTGTGTTTTTCCGGCTTAAGCAATAAATAATACCGGGTTCATTGGGTCTTGCAGTTAAAAAACGATCAATCTCACTTACCTTTTCTTTGAGTGGTAATCCCGAGCGAACGGTCAAGCTAAGATTCGGTCTGTCAAAAGAAGAAATAAATATTTGAGGTGCTGCCATCTTCAATTGCTCACAAATGTCGCGACGTGTTGTCTTATCAGCAGTGGCTGTCAAGGCAATGACAGGGACACCCGGAAGCACTTCCCGAATGGTATGCAATTGTGTGTATTCAGGACGGAAGTCATGTCCCCAGGAAGAAATACAATGCGCCTCATCAATGGCAATAAAACTGATGGTTAATTGCTCTTTTAAAAAAGGAACAACACTCAATAACTTTTCCGGTGACACATAAAGTAATTTGACTTCGCCGGATTGACATTGTCTGATGACATCTCTGAGTTCGCTCTGACTAAAACTGCTGTTATAGGCAGCAGCCCCGATGCCATTTCTTTTTAAGGCTTCTACCTGATCTCTCATCAGGGCAATAAGTGGAGAGACCACTAAACATACTCCCGTTTTCAGGAGTGCAGGAATTTGAAAACATACTGATTTACCTCCGCCGGTAGGCATAAGTACGAGTGTGTCACGGTTGTCCAAGATGGAAAGAATGATGTCTTCCTGCAAAGGACGGAAACTGTCGTAACCGTAAACTGTTTTTAAAAGATGGCGGGCATTGTCAAGCAATGCCGCAGGCTCGAGCGTAGTCATGGGTAGCATAAAAATAAACATTTAAAATTAGTTTTGCTTTAAAAAAATCGACTGTTAACCCACAATCAGGGGTGTTGAAAAATAAAAAAGGACAATAGAAGCTGTTTTTAAGGATTTACTTTTTGGTGGTATTTGATCTCTCTGGGTGTAATGTTCCACAAATGAAGCAATGTAGCCGCGTAACGCGTGTCTTCGCATTGGCTGGCAGGACCCCATTGCATCACCATACAGGATTCCTTCAATTCTATACAATCTCCATTCGCAGCAGCAATCTCTTGCATGGCTTGGCGTTCGCAGACATTGGTATAATCAGGAAGTTTATCTACCAAAGTATAGCCCAGGCAAATGAGTGTAATGATCGATGCGTACACAACTCGTTTTGTTGAATGAGTGTATTTTAAAACAGAAACAGTCGATAATCCCCATGCAAAAAACAAGAGCCACAATACAGGTTGCAAGGTATCTCTGCGAATGATGTACGGACGGTACGGACGGTAACCGCCCATCGGTAATAATAAAATGTATGCGGCAGCAAATAATAAAGCGAAATATAATATATGCACTAGTTTATCAATATCAGTATTTTTATAACGCTGCAGTATAAAGAGGTTGTAGAATATGACTAATACAATAGGCATGAATCCTTCAGAGAAGGAAGTGATTTTAATCAGCCCTTCTAATAGTTTTTTGTAGCGCTCTGTCAACGAAATGACTTCCCAGGAATTTTCACTGTTGTGTGTGCCGATATAAAAAGAATAGATGCACAGTAGAGTAGTGAATACAAAAGAAATGAACAGCTGTCTGTTGATAGAGTTTATCGATTGTGAAAACCGTTGCGATAAAGAAAGATCAGATTTGATTTTCCAATGTTGGTAGAAAAAATAGAGTAAGGTGGAAGGACATAGAATAAGCAATACCGGACCTGTTACAGGGCCGCTAAAGGTAAGTCCTATCGGTAGCAATAGCCATAGGGGTTTTAGCCAGGAAGGTAATCCGGAATGTCCTGTAATCGCTGCTCTGTAGTAGGGGAAAAGGAAAACCATCAAAATAAGAGTAGAAAAAGCATATGCTATAGCATAACTGATGCAATTGTCAATCACGCACAGGTATTCAAAAAAGCCTACCGCTTGAAATAAAGGACAGATGACAACCGCTGCAAGTATTCCTTCATTCCTTTTCCATCCAAAGGTGATGCAGATATAAGAGACCAATAATAAAATAAGTCCTACTTGTATGAATGTTTTAGCAAGGGCTATAGAAGCATAGACACTATCTATAGGGGAGAGGAAAGATTGAAGCCAAAGAGGAACATAGCGAAAGTATGCATAAGTTGGCCACTGTACAAAAAAGCGGTTGCTGGCGGCAGTGTTTTCTCCTGTTTGTAAAATTTTAAAACCGAAGGGGTCGTGCAATACCTGTTGGTAAGCATCGGAAGGGGCAACCAGGGAAGGTATATCTCCATCGATAGGAGCTAGCGAATGTTGATAATAAGAGTAGACGGTATCGCCTATGAAAAGTAAAAGTAAAAAAAGAAAAACAAGATCTTTTTTCTCAAAGGAAAAGAGTTGCTTCATAGATGAATGTAAATATTTTTTTAAAAATACTCTTTTTACTTTTGTTTACAAGGCTTGGCCGGACTTTACTTTAGTGAAATCAGAGGTTCGTATCGTTCTCTGATCACGTTCAGGTGGTGGGTCTGATGACCAACAATCACGAAGCCCAGTGCCAAAGCT
>JAQBNS010000134.1 GCA_028288405.1 Chitinophagaceae bacterium | reverse complement strand
TTAATGGCGAGGTAGCTCAGTTGGTTAGAGCGCAGGATTCATAACCCTGAGGTCACGGGTTCAACTCCCGTCTTCGCTACTCTATTTAAGGTTCTGATTTTTTTCAGAACCTTTTTTGTTTTCAGCAAATCTAATAAGTATACGTTTTCCCAAACGTATTGTAGTTATAAGCATTCCAAATCTCTCCTTTTTCCTCTAACACTAATACATTGAAACCTGTGCTCTTAGTAGATAAGTTGGTCCCATCAACACTGACGATCGCTTCGTTACCGCAATCATATCCGGCACTCTTTAAAAAGATCTCATGATTCAATAACGATTCTTTATATTCTAATGCATGTCCTTTACCAAGCGACTCAGTAATCAATTTACCATAGCTAAACACAGCCAGATAAGAATCTCTAAAAGCAATATTGGTCAACTTGCTTTTATACAAAGAATCCAATTGTTGTTTGAAAAAGTCTGGCAGCAAACCAAATGCTTCGTCCTTTACAGCGATTAATACCAATGGACTTGTTTTTATTTGTCGAATAAGGGTGCTCAGTGAATCACTTTCTTTATGATTTATCCAAATAGATTTAGACGTTTTAGAATGGTAATCAGTGGGAGTAACAGACAAATACCCTCCGAAAAAATTATACACGTTCAAAGGCACATTCAAAGGTAGATCAGATGATGAGCCAATCAGGTATAGATCTTGCGGATTTTGTTTTTTCCCTTTCAACTGCTGCAATTCTTCTTCTAATCTTTTTACAGTAACAGAACTCGGTTCATGTGCGATGTAAAACTTATTCAACATCTTTTGGTTCAACAAAGAGAACTCAGCGATTTTCATATCAAACCCGGAAAGGAAATGAATCGTCTTAGAAGCAAGTATCTGTTCTTTGCTTGATGCATCCAATGGTGATTCGTAATCTTTGTTGTTGCTGGCAATAATGAATCCTTTGTTTGGAATGTCTAAATACTGAATAAAAATAATGAGTGCTAAAAGTAACATACTCTTATTATCCTTTCCAAAGTATCGATGCAAAAGAAACAATCCTCCGACCAATAAGAACAAAAGTGTTACCCAAAAAAATCTTCCTGACGAACGTGCAGATTGTAAAAAGAAAATGTAAAAGGCATCATTATTCGGAAAGTATTCATAAAGTACTGTATTGCCCAGCATCACTTTATTAGACAAGGCATAGAGAAAGCAAAGTGTAGCCGGAATGTATAAGTATACTAATGAAGTTTGTTTTTCTTTGTATAATAAATAACCTATAGAGCCGTAGAATATAAAGAAGAAGGAAACCAGCACTTTTTCATAGAATGAGATGGTATCGTGCTTGACCAATAAAAATAAGAGACAAACGGTAGCATAGAATAAGCCGAACGGTACCAAATATGGTTTCTCTTTTTTTATACCATACCATGTAATCAGTGCAAACAATACTAAAACTCCAAAACCTAAATATTGATAACCTTCGTATTGTCCACCTTCACGGGGGAACGGATTCATGAAATATGAAAATCTATCACCTATATCATTGAAAGGTCCATTGAGATTCATAGAATAATAGCCAAAACCATTCATTCCTTCCACCGGACCTATGTTGTAAAAATAACCGGCCACCCAGAAAATTAATCCCAATGCAATTCCATACAACGCATTAATGCCTACAAAACGAAATGTCTTTTGATAATCTCGTGCTTTAATAAACTGGATGATTTCAATACAGTACCAAGTTCCTCCTATGAATAAAACCATGAATAAAAGGTAAGGATGAATCAATGCACTCAAAGAGAAAATAAGAAAGAACAACCACTGTTTCTTATTTCTGGAAAAGTCATCGTTTATAAATACATACAAGGCCCAGAGAATAGTCCAGAACGCCACTAGATTAGCATGTCCTATGCGGTGAAGCTGTGTAGGCAAAAGACAGAAGAGGACAGCCGACAATAAAGCATAGTGTTTATTGCCGGTTAATTTTTTGATTAATAAATAGCCCAGTACACTTTGTAGTATCCAGCATAACAATAGCCAGAAACCAAAAAATTGATAGTACGGTGGAAATATAAACTTAATACATTTAGCAATGATCGACAAAAGAGGATTAGAATCCGTAAAAACAATACTTACTCCTTCAGGGTGAGTGACTAAAACCGTTTTAGTAAGAGGAAAATGCCAGGTATCCGAACGAAAAGCAAAACTTCCCAAATAATGCTGGACACTATCTCCGCCATCACGCAATAACCAGGCGATATTGGTCGGTTCAACAATACTCCAATCGAAGAACAATCCAAATACTAATACGCCAATGATTGCGGGAGCCAGTAAGGTAGTATGAAGTTTCTCATACACATTTAAAAAAAAACTTTTCAAAATAGTAATCGGTTAATTTTTGATCTTATTTGTTGTAATAATGAATAAACAAGGACAATATCCTAAATGGTACATTCAAAAAATCCATCTTCTTCATCTTCGATCCACCCACGTCAATCCAGCATTTCAGAGGATGTTCATAGCAATTAATCTGTAATTCTTTTTCGCCATACAGCTTTTTAAAACGGATAAACAGTTCCAGATCAAACATCCATTTACTATGAAAAGCATCTTTGAATAAGGGAACTACAATGGATTGATGAAATAATTTAGCACCGCACTGTGTATCGTAAATAGGCAGTTGAAATAATTTAGTAACGATAGTAGCGAATATTCTTCCGAAGTAATGTCGGAATGCAGAACGCTCAATCCTCGCTCCCAGCCTTTTAATCCTTGAACCTGTAATAATCTTAATGTCCGGACGTATTAATTGCTGAAACTGCAGAATCTCATCTAAAGGGGTAGCAAAATCTGCATCCCAGAAACCAATGTAATCAAAGCGTTTGGCCAACTCCGCTTGTAGCATACCCTTACGAACAGCTTCTGCTTTGCCTACATTGGAAGGCATGTTGATGAGAAGTATCCTGTCTTTGTCTTTGGCAATTCGTTCTAATAAAGACCAGGTGTCATCTTTGCTCCCGTCATTGACAAAATAAAAAAAGACATCTGACCGGCGATAAAAGTCTTCAAATAAAGTTTGATTGAAACGTGTCGCTTCGTTATAACAAGGGATAACAATACAAATAGAAGTCATTCAATGGTCCGTTTGAGGTTAAAGATACATAATTAATCTATCCTGAAAAACCTACCGGAGAAGAATGAAAGCACCGAATCGACCTGTGCTAAATCCTTCTGCGCGCGCGGAATAAAACTGATTGGTATGATCCACAGTACATAATGCCGCTGTATGGATGTGAGTTTCTGGTACACCTGCTTTTTGCAATAACAGGCTATTGGCCATCCACAGATCAATATGAGGTTTTTTATCTTTTACCTCAGCAATGCATGCAGATAATCCCAGCTCTTTAAAGCGGTCTGCAACCTCTTCTCCTACTTCAAAATGCTTCTGGGAAATAGAAGGTCCAATACAAACGATAAGATCTGCCGGATTTGATCCGTAGGCTTTCTGCAGACTTTCTACAGTAACTGCAGCAATACCTGCTACTGTTCCCTTCCAACCGGCATGAGCTGCACCCAATGCTTGTTGAACAGGATCATAAAATAAAACAGGAACACAATCTGCAGATAATACACCAATGGCCAGGCCTGAAACATTCGTGATCAATGCATCCGTGTCTGTTGGTATTTGCTCCTTGTTACTGTTTGTAATTTGCGCTACTGTAATGCCATGACATTGCTTGGGAATAGTCAGTGTTTCTGCTTTAAAAAATTGGCGAAGGCTGCTTCTGTTTTCAAGTACCTGTTCTTCTTTTCCGGTATGAAAACTCAGGTTAAAATCAGTACTAAAAAGGCTGTTGCGCGTGGTGATTACATGCGCAACAGCCTGGAATGGATTTAATACTTCAAAATTATAAAACTGTTGTTCAGGATTAAATGTAACCGATGGCTCTATAATCATTTTACTAATTTGTCCTTAAAATCTTTTCTCAACTTTTCCAACTTGGGTTTGATCATGACCTGGCAATAAGGCGCATGTCCATTGAGCTTATAATAGTTTTGGTGGTAATCTTCCGCCGGGTAATAGTTGGAATAAGGTTCGACTACTGTAACAACCGGTTTTGGAAATGCTTTTTCAGCATTCAATTTCGCAATATAGGCTTCTGCCTTTTCTTTTTGTTCAGGTCTTGTGTAGAAAATTACGGAGCGGTATTGCGTCCCTACATCATTTCCCTGGCGATTCAACGTCGTTGGATCGTGCGTGAAGAAAAATACTTCTAATAATTCTTCAAATGTTATTTCAGCAGGTGCATACATGACTCTTATCACTTCAGCATGTCCTGTTTCACCGGTACACACTTCTCTGTACGTCGGATTCTTAACGGCACCTCCGGCGTAACCTGATTCTACACCGTATACTCCTTTCAATTCTTGAAATACAGCTTCCGTACACCAGAAACATCCGTTTCCAAAATATACTGTTTCCGTTAGTTTATCGGTCATGACTTCTTCCTTTCTTACTTTTTTTTCAGTTGTTTGACAATTGGTATTCATCGTCGTGATGAGCACACAAAATAATGCCACTATCGCAGCAACCAGTCTGTATCGTTTGTTCTTATTCATGAGTAGTTGAGTCCGTTTTAGGTTTACTCAAAGAACGTTGATTTTGTCTGTTTGTCGTATCTGTTTTTCTTTTAATTTCACCTTCTTGTCGTGCAGGCGACACTACCGGTACTTCTTCATGAATTTCTTCTGTAGAGTCTGCATTAGCATACTTTACTGCCAATTTATATTGATTATTATAGTGAGTGTTCGACGAATCTTTAGCCATCAGTTTGCCATAGAAGTTTACAGCCTTGGACCATTCCTTTCCTTTGATGGCAACCTCTGCACAGCGCTTCATTAACTCCGTATCCTGCGGACGATTTTGGAGCAGCAAACTATACCAGTACAATGCTTTCACATAATCCGCTGTTCTGTACTTTAGATTTCCCAACAAACTATAATAAGTAGGATTTTTATCACTGTACTTCAGGGCAATCATATAAGCTGATTCTGCAGCTCCATTCAACTTCATCTTTTCGAAGAAACGGCCTTCCGCTTCATAAAATAAAGGATCCTGATGCGAAATACGGATACCATTCAACACATAAGACATGGATGAATCATACATCCCTTTGTTCAAATAAATTTTAATGATCTCTTTGTAAGCAGGTAAAAAGTCTTGATCCTTTTTAACCGCTGACTGCAGAAAGCGAATAGACGTAACGGAGTCTTTATTGATTAAAGCTCTTCTAGCCTGCACGTAATCCGCATCAGCCTTGAAAGGAATCATTTCAACTGTCTGATTGATGTAATTGCTATACTTTAAGGAATCTCTAAGATCCATGTACACATTAGACTGCAATACGGCCAGGGCCGGTTCCTTCTCCATCATTCCTTCCGCTTTAAGTGCAGCATCCCTGGCAGCGATAACGTTCCCGCCGGCATAGCTTACCTGACCCAATAACAGATAGTATTCTCCTTTTCCTTCTTCTAATTCTATCGCTTTAGAAATATCAGCCAATGCCTTCACATTGTTTTTCAATTTGTAGTAAAAGAGTGCCCTCTTGTAATACAACAGATCATTAGAGGGATCATCATCAATAGATTCATTGAGTACATTCAAACTGGCTTCGCTTAGATTTTCTACATTCTGTGGATCAGGAATAGAGGTATCATTTTTAGCAGAACCGCAAGCGAAACAGACAATGAATAAAACGCCTGCAATAAGTGTATGTTTCATGTTATAGCTGATTAGAACCTGAATTGTGCAGAAAACTTCACGCCAAAGTTTCTCACATTAGGATGATCATTATAGGTTAAACGGTGAAAGAAATCAACCCGGAATATCTTGAAAATATTTTCAATCCCATAACCTACTTCTACATAAGGAAGATCTCCGAACTTGTTGATGGAATGATTAGACATTCTCATGCTGTATGGAATAAGGTCTATGTTTTTCTGATCCAGGTAGCCGTACAAAAGATTAGCAGATACCAAAAATCTCCATTTCAATTTCTTGATCAGTGGAATTCGGTTAAAGAATAACCCTTCAAAGTAATGTCTGTAATTCAGGGAGATAAACTGATCACTCACAAACTCAAAATAATTCATCAAGTTGTAGGCTGCCGTACTGTAAAATGGAGAACGGTTTCCAATATGAACTTCCAGCAATGGATAAGGCAATGGAGTAAAGATCTTGCCTGCAGTAAAATCATAATAAGAACGCCCTAAGGCACCTACTCTGAAGGAATGATTAAAGAACAAATACAGTTTATGGTATTCAAAATCTGAACCCAGAACCCCTTTCATACCATAGACGTGTCGCAATGCAATAATCGGCCAATTATTTTTGGTTCCAAAACTCAAACGTTCATTATCATTTTGTAATAGAATTTCATCTTTTGTCAAACGCAGTTCTGTAATCAACTCCGTAGTTCTAAAATAATTTGATGTAATGGATGTATCACCATTGGAATACAATTTAGGATAATAATCAAAATCAAAAGGATCAGCAGGATTGAAATCCCAGTTTCGTAATTTCACCTTTAAACCGAAATCTTTCTTTAGCTCTGTATTAAAATAAACCTGAGCAAATTCTTTATAAAACGGGCCTTGCAATGTACCCCACTGTGCGTAGGTCAGGAATAAAGGATTAGAACCTAAGCGTTCCGGGTTAATGGCCACCATTTCTATATCTTTTCGATACTCTATACCGGCTTCAGTCCAACGTTTCTTTGAAAAAATATACGACACAGAACCAGAGTATTTAAACTTCGTATCCTTTGTACCATAAGCGCCATAAGCTTTGATGACCCACTTACGCGAAAAATCAATATTGGTCTTGAAGCCAAGTCTAATCCTGTTTCCTTCTACATTATTGTAGGAATACAAAGCCAGGTAGGGACCAAAATCTATTTTTCCAATGCGTTTGTATCCATTGATGGCAATGTTTACAATTTCAATATACGATTTAACCAGTGGCACATTCTTGATCGAATCTATCATGGCATACATGTTCTTCTCTGACTCTGTAATAGAATCATGTCGCTTTTGCTCCCAGTAATCTGAGGATTGGACCATGGCATCGCTTTCCACTTCAATCAATTGGTCGTAGAACTTTTCATCCTTAGGTTGATTGATCTTGATGTCTTTGCTGGAGGAGTAAAATTTAGCTAATAAACCCGGAGAGTTCTTGGTAATCTCATCAATGTCCAAAAGCGCTCTTGTTTTAATGGGTATCCAAGCTCCGTTTGACATCTGTTGAAACTCTTGCTGAATCTTTACTTTCTCGATGAAGTTGATGTTCGCTTCCTTTCCTACCTTTACATCAATCTGTTTAATGGCGAATGTGGTGTCGTGAATCCACATCATACCGGTAAAGGCTAAATCTTTGGATTGTTTAGGATGAAAAGTAAGTTTATAACACCATTGAGAATCGATGAAAGCACTGTCTTCCAGCTCATACTCGTAGAACACCTGCCAGCTGTCCGCTATAGGTGAAAGGAAATCTTTTTGTACTACACTGACTGCATTTTTATAAAAATTATAATTCTGAAACGATGTTCCGATCAATTGAGATACCACACTTCCATCTTCTACACCCACACCTGTGACTCTTACTCCATGAATCAACTCTTTGGTCATGTCAGGATTTCTTCTGTGATAATAATTAGAAATGGATTCAGAAATGAACATTGGAATGACAGGTTTACCATCTTCACCTGCTACAGCTTTGGCGCTATCGTATACTTCAGCAATTTTTTGGTAGATCTTACGCTTTTTAAGGCGGTCTGAAATATTGTCCACGCTTACCTCTAGGCGATTATAGGTTTCATATTCATAGGCATCCAGGCGGCGTATATCGTTCTTATCTTTATTCTTGATGACATTACGCATGATAGCCCAAGCTGGATTTTCCGTTGGCTGCACGATGACCTCATCTACTGAAGATATTTCTGATTCCAATTGAAAATTAAGAACGGCTTCTTCTACGCCTTTGGGGATAGCTTTGGCTTTCATGGCATATCCCATGTTGTAAACAGTAAGAGAATCGTAGTTTGATGAAACTGTTAAAGTATAAAAACCTTCAAAATCACTACTGGTTCCTGCATCTGTATTTTTGATGTAAATACTGGCAAAGGGCATTCCTTCACCTGTCTCACCATCAATAATTTTACCCTTTAATTTGATAGTTTGCGCGACACTAATACATGGCGTAAGGATGATCAGGAAAAAAATCAACTTATAATTCAAATACCCCTTCATGCAAAACTCTACTTACGCTTTGTGTCCTTATTTTTATAATAATCGTCTATAATATAGTCCGATTTTTTCAGATTTTTTCTTAACCAGTCCAATCTTAATTCATTTTTATCCTCTTCGTTCAATTGCCAGTCAATTTTCTGATCAGAGTTTATGATTCGTTCTTACAAAGTCTTCATGACCATGGCTGCCGACACTGAAATATTAAGGCTTTCGGTAAAGCCATACATACATCGGTACATAAATATACTCGTCCGCTTGTTGTAAAACATAATCCGATAGCCCTTCTGACAGGTAATTGGTTCTAGTCCACAAGACCTTTTCAATCAGGGCTAACTTTGAGGGAGTAAAAGAAGAAAGATATATGATGCAAGTGCTTTATCCAAGCCAAACTGAGTTAACCGTAAAAATAAAAATACGGAAATAAAAATAAAAAAATAGAGTTGTGAATAATTCTAGTCTTCAGGTTTAATAGTCAACAGTCGAATCAATTCAATGAATTCTTTCCCCGTATCTATTTCACATCCCCTGATGACGAGTTCATCGTATTTTGTTTCTGTCTTCACTTTAATTTCCATCGAGGTCCAGGGAGACTCTTTACCTGTTATAAAAACGATGTCATTGTAGGAGATATGTTCGTGAAGAATATTTTTATGTTTGTTGACTCCGATGTAATAAATCCTTTTGTCCGTGGCTACGATAACACCCAGCGTATTTTTAATGGAGCCCTCCATCAGGTATAAAATCGTTTCGTCTGACTTAAGGCTGTTAATGAAATTGTCGTACGCTATGGAGGCATGTGCAGGAGAATATCCCAACTGGCTCAATCTATCTGTAAAGTCTACTCTCATATGGTCCTCCGTTAACGTTTACATTTATTTGCGTTTACCTTTACCTAGCTATACGGATACATGAACCAATATGTTTACTTTCTTCTACATTTTTAATCAAAAAGTGTCGGTGCTGCCCCACTTGATTTTGCCCCATCTTTCTTACTGGAATCCAGCGTGTTAACACCTGTTATCTTATTGCCCGAGAACTTGATTCCAATGGCCCTATAACTCTTCACTTCAGCAAATTGTTCTATATCAACATTTAAGGTTGGAGAGCTTACATATTTGCCTTTTGCAAAATCTACTTTTATTTTAGGTTTAGGATTAGCCGTGATGTAAATCATCTCAGATTTCTCGTTTTCACCAACAAAGTTGAATTTTTTGCCTAAAGAAGAGGTCTCTATACCGAAACGTTTGATGTAATAAGCCTTGTTCTTGCCTTCATAATATAACACAGAGTAAATCTTTTCCGGGTCGAAATTTTCAATCAGCATCACTTCTGATCCCTCATAACGGTTTGTAAGCTCCGTACCTGTGATCTCATAATTACCATCTTTATAGAACACAATCACCTGATCCTCCGAATCAAACTCCCCTAGTGCTAAACCTTTACCTTGAGTATTTAGACGAGCTGTTTCTGTATCAAACCAAAATTGAAGCCCACCCAACGTGGACTCTCCTGCTTCCTTCATGCTGATCTTCTTCACGGGATATTCTGTCAAAATATTTCCCTGAGAAGTACGAGCCTTGATTTCTAATTCAGAAAAATCATAATCAAATACCTTGTTCCTCGCTTTAGCCGTGGGGGTTAATGTAACGGTGATCTTTTCTGCTTCGGCATTTGGGTTCGCTGTGAAATACAATACCTTAGATCCTTTTTCACCCTTTGTAAGATCATATTCCTTATCACGCGTTACTCCCAAAACCTGAAAACGCTTGACCATAGATCTGCCTGTTTTGCCATCCATATAGACCATGTTGTAAACCATACGTTCATCTCCCTTTCGGAAAATAGCGATATGAATCACATCCTTTCCTACAAAGACCTTCTCTCCGATCTTTTTTACGACGCAAATACCATCTTTTCTAAAGACAATCACATCATCTATATCTGAACAATCAGCAATGTATTCGTCCTTTTTCAAGCCATAACCCATGAAACCATCTGCACGGTTCACATATAATTTTTGATTATTGGCCGCGACCACTGTAGCATTGATGGTATCAAATGCTTTGATTTCGGTTTTACGTTCCCTTCCCTTGCCATACTTCTTCAATAGAGCAGAGAAATAATTGATGGCGTAATCGTTCAAATGAGCCAAATGATTGATCGTTTCCTTCAGTTCTGCGCCGATGGCTTTCATCAATTCATCCGCTTTAAAACCATCAAACTTCGAAATACGCTTGATTTTAATTTCCGTTAAACGAACAATATCATCCTGCGTGATCGTGCGGTAAAACTGTTTTTTAAAGGGAGTTAAGCCTTTATCGATAATTTGTAAAACGGCTTCCCACGTTTCCGCGTCTTCAATTTTACGGTAGATCTTATTCTCTATAAATATCTTCTCTAAAGAAGAAAATAAAGCTTTTTCCTGCAATTGAGCTTTTCTGATTTCCAGTTCCTGACGGAGCAACTCTTTTGTCTTATCAGTAGAAATTTTAAGCATCTCATTGACACTTAAAAATTCTGGTCTATTCTCTACAATGACACAAGCATTGGGAGAAATACTGACTTCACAATCTGTGAAGGCATACAACGCATCAATGGTAATATCAGGATCAGTTCCCGGTACCAATTGAACCTGGATCTCCAAGTCTTTGGCTGTATTGTCAACTACTTTTTTGATTTTGATCTTTCCATTATCGTTGGCTTTGATGATGGAATCTATGATACTATTAGTCGTTGTGCCAAAAGGTATCTCTTTGATCAATAGTGTTTTATTATCATACTCTTCAATCTTAGCTCGAGCTCTGATCTTGCCTCCTTTTTGGCCTTCATTATACAATGAAGCATCGATAGATCCTCCGGTAATGAAGTCCGGGTACAACTGAAATTTCTTATTTTTCAAGTGAGCGATCGACGCCTCGATCAACTCAATGAAGTTGTGTGGAAGAATTTTGGTAGACAATCCAACGGCAATACCTTCAACCCCTTGAACCAATAATAAAGGGAATTTAACAGGGAAAGTAACCGGTTCTCTTTTCCTGCCATCGTAGGATGCTTGCCATTCTGTTGTTTCTCCATTGAAAACGACATCAAGGGCAAACTTTGACAAACGTGCTTCGATGTAACGAGGTGCTGCTGCTCCGTCTCCGGTACGCACATCCCCCCAGTTACCCTGCATGTCCAATAAAAGTTCTTTTTGACCAATGGTTACAATAGCGTCACCGATAGAAGCATCACCGTGAGGATGATACTGCATGGTAGAACCGATGACATTGGCCACTTTATTAAAACGGCCATCGTCCATTTCCTTCATGGCATGAAGGATACGTCTTTGCACCGGTTTTAATCCATCATCTATATTGGGTACAGCCCTCTCGAGGATTACATAAGAAGCGTAATCCAGGAACCAGTTTTCATACAATCCCGATACAGGGACGATGTCGTGAATATTATCGTTGTTTTCTGTCGCGTCAGAAGAACTCATACCTCAAATTTTCTTTACATGCCCAAATGCTTACCTTTGGGTACTCCGAAATTAAGAAAATAAGCTTTTATAATGAGTGGTTGTGGAAAAATTACAGGAATTAGCTCAAAGATGCTGGTTCTGACCGTTTTGATTGGACTTGGACTAGCGTCTTGCTCCGCTCCGGTAAAGGTAGAAGGTTTTGATAATAAAAGTTGGATAGCCGATACCAATGCCTGTTACTTAAAAAGAACAGCTTTGGTAGATGTCTTACTCCAACACAAAGAAGAGTTCATGAATAAAAAAGATGAACAACTTATGAAATACATCGGAAAGCCGGATAAGAGCCTGTTTTTTTCCAGAGGCAAGAAAACCTTTATTTATCAGGTAGATCCAGGAAGTGATTGTGAAAACCGTTTATTGGTAAAAAATGTCAGGTCTCTCCGATTTGATGTCAATGCTTTGGGTCGGATAGAGTTAGTGTATATGATTGCACAATAGTGTATTTAGTTTAGTTAAATTCATAAATAAAAAGAGCGCTGGAGAATTACTCCAGCGCTCTTTTTGTATAAAGTTAGTGATACTTACTCGTCTTTTCCACCAAACAGGTATATGACCGCTAAGTTCACAGAAGAGAATTTAGAAACATTATCTCCTCTATTTTGCTCAGCCTGACTGTCTCTGTCTTCATAGTGGGGATTAAAATTAGAAAATCCTAAGTTATACTCCGCCTGGAATATCAAACCTTTCCAGTTGTATCCCAAACCAGCATTCATAGAAACATTGAGGTAATTCACATAAACGTTATCCGGATCAGTTGCTGTTGGCTGATCTTCGCCTTTGACTCCATATGTTTTTGCATCTGTTTTATATTTACCGCTAAACATGTAACCCACTGAAGGCCCTGCAAATACTTCTATTTTTCCAGGACCGGCTTTAAAGGTACCGACTACATTGAACGGAATTTCCAGGTAATTAAGTCTGGCGGTACCAGTGCTGCCTGAATTGTCAATTTTGAAACCTCTTTGCGAATACAAAATTTCGGGTCTCAATGACACATAATCTCCTAGTCTTGCATTGAATACAATTCCCAACTGAGGAGTTATAAGAGACTGATATGCATTAGATGATTGGCCTGCAGGAACTTTGACATCCTTTGCATTGCAAATCGCCAAACCTACTTTAGGACCAATGATGCCTTGCCCATAAGAAGCTATGCTTAAACCAGCAAGAACAAATAAACTGAGTAATACTTTTTTCATAATAATGTGATATGGTTAGTTAAAAATGAATGCTAAAAAAGGAAAAGACAATATATGCATGCATAAGAAAAAAAGCAAGTTATACCGTCAAACTTAGCACCATTACCTCCTAGACTACTATTTAACACTTAACGCTTCCAATATAGCTTGTTGAATAGCCTCCGGTTTTCTCCAGGGAATGAAATGATTCATGTCTTTTAACATGACAATATTGACCTGACTATTTACCATATTTCTTTTTATAAATGATGCATTTGCCGGAGGTACAAGATCATCCTGATCTCCTTGAATGACGATTGCGGGTTGATGAAGAGCGGGCCAAAGCGGTAGCATCAATTCTAACTCTTTCTTTAAAGAAATGATTTCTCCATTGGAAGCTCTGATTGAACCAGGCAATATCCAGCGCATGGTATTCATTGGTTTGCGGAACCACTCTTTAGGCTCTAACGCCGGGTCAACCGACGGAGCCACGAAGATTAAAAAATTTACAAGTTCAGGATAATCCATCGCGATGCGTGCAATCAAAGGACCACCCAGAGAATGCCCTACTAATATAACCTGTTTGCCAGCACCATATTTTTGAAGGAGCGGCTTTATGCAAGCCGCCTGTATAGCCAAAGACGGTTCTGCTTTTCCGTAATTGGAATAACCGAAACCAGGCCTATCTACGGAGAGTAATTGTACTTTAGATAATAATAAACTGTCTTTGAAAAAGTCTTTGAAAGCGGTCCATGATCCCGGTGAACCATGAATGAATAAAACTAACGGTAATGAATCATTCCCTATTTCTGCATAGTTCATGGTACGTCCACAAGCCTCGTAGTGGTATTGATGCGGCTTATAGGTAGCCTCCTTGAATTCTTTATCCAACGCTTTGGTAGAAATACGCATTTTCAGACAAGAAGATACTGATACACCCAACAGAATTAGGACACCCAACACTATAGAAATCGATACCAGTTTTTTTTTGTGCACCTACACTCAAGTCAAATGAAGCTTCTAAATATAAGAATATATGTGATATATAAACTTGCTACTCAATGGCTAACTGCTAAACCAAAGAAGGAGTTCATTTTCATGAACTCCTTCTTTAATATGAATCGGTTTAGGACTATTTTTTGCCTCCGAATAAATAAGCTATCCCTAACGTGAAAGCACTCGATTTTACAACCGTATCACTTCTTTTGTTTTCTGTTGCTGAATTATCTGAATGAGGAACGAGATTAGAAAATCCAAGATTGTATCCCAACTGAATCAACAAACCGTTATTAAATTTATAACCTGCTCCAAAATTCAGAGAAACATTGAAAGGGTTGATGTATGTATTCTGATCAGTATTACCAGGATCATTATAGTTTTCCGGAGATTTTCCTGCGATCACGTTTCCTTCTCTGTTTTCAGTTCCAGACGGTGAAGTAAGTTCTGTTTTTGTGTTACCTCCCAATACATAGCCGAAAGATGGTCCCGCAAATAGCTCAATATTACCTGGTCCTGCTTTCAAATTTCCTACAACATTAATTGGCAACTCTATATAAGAAACCCTCATAATAATCTTGGCTGAATAGGTATTTCCAAAATAGATACTACTGCTTTCTCCAGCTGTTGCTCTCTGTGTATAAAGCAACTCTGGTCTCACAGCAAGGTGATTCCCCAATTGTACATTTAATAATACTCCTACTTGCGGTACTACCAGGTATGAATAGTTTGTTCCTGGTTGATCCGCCGGCTTTTTAACATCTCTAAAAGTTGAAAGGCCAACACCTAATTTAGGGCCGAATGAAATCTGTGCTGAGGAAACAGTGGCTAATCCTAAAAAACTAAAAAGTGTAAGCAATACTTTTTTCTTCATAATAAATAAATTTAGTTGGTTTGTATACTAGACTTTAATACATGCTATTATGCGTCCTCGTGATTAGAGGTTCATGAGATCGCCCTTCTCTCCCACTCTGATTCCTTTTTCAGTTTGTATCAGGTGACACGCTTCATTAACCGGATCATGTTCAAAAAACAAAGTCCATTGCTGAGCCAGCGCTTCTTGTAAAAAACGTTCCTTTTCAGTCATCGCAATTAAGGGTCTCACATCATAAGAAGCAACGTAGGCTAGCGGAAGATGAGTGACCGAAGGAATGAGATCTGCTGCGTAAGCAAGGATTCGATCTTGAAATTTGATCAAGGGAATCAATTGTTTTTCTGTATGACCATCTGCTACAAAAAAATTGATGAACGAAAATGGACTCTCTGCTCCTTGAATGAAATTCAATTGCCCGGATTCAACCAAGGGTTGCATATTTTCTTGTAGAAAACTCGCTTTCTCTCTGGGATTAGGATTGATCGTAGCCCAGTTCCATTGCCCTTGGTGGACCCAATACTTCGCCTGAGAGAAAGTAGGTAGCAAGCTATTCCCCGATCGACAGACTGCACCTCCGACATGATCAAGATGAAGATGGGTTAAAATAACATCTGTAATTTGATCTTCGTGAAAACCAGCCTGACGGATGGAAGATATTAAATTGGCATTACCATGTAAATGGTAATGCTTTAAAAATGCGGAATCTTGTTTATTGCCAATTCCGGTATCGATCAGGATGAGTTTATTTCCCTCTTCTATCAATAGACATCGCATGGCCCATTGACAGAGATTGTTTTCATCCGGAGGATTGGTTTTCCTCCAAATAGATTGGGGAACCACGCCAAACATAGCTCCCCCGTCTAATTTAAAATATCCTGTATCTATGGAATGGCATTTCATTCACTGATTTCTTCAGCAGGAGTTTCTTCTACTACTCCCATAGCAGAGAACTTATCAATACGCTCCATGATGCGTTGTTCCGGATCTATCTTTTGCAAAGCAGCAGTAGTGTCCAGAATTACTTTTTTCAATTTCTTATACATCGATTCCCTATCGGCATGTGCACCACCCAATGGTTCTTTTACAATACCGTCGATCAGTTTAAACTTCAACATGTCTTCCGCAGTCAGCTTCAATGCTTCAGCCGCTCTTTCTTTATGCTCCCATGTTCTCCATAAGATAGAAGAACAAGACTCCGGAGAAATTACAGAGTACCATGTATTTTCCAGCATCAATACTTTGTCACCAATCGCAATACCCAGTGCTCCACCAGAAGCACCTTCTCCAATGATGATACAAATGACGGGTACTTTCAGCATGAACATTTCTTTGATGTTACGCGCGATGGCTTCTCCTTGTCCTCTTTCTTCTGCTTCCAATCCGCAGTAGGCACCTGGAGTATCGATCAAAGTAATAATGGGCTTATTGAATTTTTCGGCTACACGCATCAGACGCAAAGCCTTGCGGTATCCATCAGGATTGGCCATACCGAAGTTACGGATCTGGCGCATTTTTGTATTCTTTCCTTTTTGATGTCCAATGATCATGAAAGATTGTCCATCGATTTCAGCAAAACCACCAACTATCGCCTTATCATCTTTCACCACTCTATCGCCATGTAATTCTATAAATTGGTCACAGATGTTTTCGATATAATCCAAGGTATAAGGACGATCCGGATGTCTGGACAATTGTACTTTTTGCCAACGCGTAAGGTTCGAGTAAATATCTTTCTTAAGTGTTTTGATTTTCTCTTCTAGGGATTTCACTTCCTGGCTCACATCTACATCTGAGTCATCAGCAATCTGTTTCATTTCAGCAAGTTTGCCTTCCAGGTCTTGAATCGGTTTTTCGAAGTCCAAATACATAGTTCTACTTTCGGATGTTATGAAGGATCAAAGGTAGTAATTATTAATGATTATTATAAAAAGTGGATAAATCTCAATTAAAATAGGTTTATGGATTTGCATCCTAAAAATAAACAGCTTACTTTTGCATACCAAATCGAAAGAAATGGTAAACGGAGTGGTAGTTCAGTTGGTTAGAATGCCTGCCTGTCACGCAGGAGGTCGCGGGTTCGAGTCCCGTCCATTCCGCAGAAAGCCTTGAGAGTAATCTTAAGGCTTTTTTGTTTTATCACCTTTTCTAATCGTTCAACTGGTTAGATTGTCCCGGCGCTTCGGACGGAAAGGTCTCGGGACGTTCATTCCGCAAAAAGCCAGGTAATCGAAAGATTGTCAGGCTTTTTGTTTTTAGTTTTGAGGGTATTACTTGATTGTAAAAACTAAAGGATGTTCATCGATCAAGAACTTCTTACCGTAATCCGTGGATTTTAGCAAAATGGGTATTTCGTTTCTTTTATAATACTTAATCTCATTTCCTTTTAAATCCAACTGGTATTCCTTTTTACCGGCTTGTGCATACACAATAAAGACTCTTCGTTCATCCCCTTTTTGAAAAGAAAAATTCATAAATACAGGAGTCTGCGTCATGGATAGCAGTTTAAAATCTTCTACTGTTTCTCTGAGTCGCTGCAAACTATACCAACTTAATTTTTTACTGTAATTTTCTGAAGAATGCCCTACTACACCGCTTCTTGAATACAATCCATTTGGACTGGTTCCCGTATCTGTTACGCTGTATAAAAAAGCCTTATCAATGTTCGATTTCATGATCATCAACATAGACCTGATCAACCATGCCGCCTGTGCGTCTTCCTGCGTTAGTAATGTTTCAGTCGTCGGCACACGTTGTGTAGAATTGTTCGTATCATAACCATATTCAGAGAGCCACACTTCTTTACCGGGAAAATAGGTATTCACAAACCGCTTCACGGTTTCCAGTTTTTCATCCAGCTTATCCGCCTCCGGAGAGATGCCAATGGCATTAGTAGCCGTAGATTGAATGTCTACCGAGTTGGAGTAATGGTGAAAGTTCATGACATCAGAAGCAAACTTGCCATCTTTCCGGTATTGCTTAAACCATAAGTCCATGGCTTGAATGTAATCGATCGATAAGCGCGCCAATCCCCCCATGACTACTTTCATGTCGGGGTTAGCGGTCTTGATACCTACATTAGGTCCCAGTGTACCACAGTGTCCGTCATAGGCAGCAGACATCATCGCGGCAAATTCATAAGGAGAAAAATAGGCTTTGGGCCCTTTCCAGGTTTTATCGGGTTCATTCCAAACTTCTATATACTCCAACAAATTCAATCCTGATCGTTTAATATTTGCAGGTGCGCCAGTCCAAAAAGGTGTTCCATCAATACTCAGCAAATTATCAGGCACTGTTTTTTTTCCATAGCGCGCACTGAGTTGAAAGAGGAACTTGGCATAATGAATATACGAGGCAGGATTTTCTGCATTTGCTCCTGCCTCTATGGGTTTCCAATCCTGGTTAAAAGCTGGATCATTCTGTGTATTGAACCAATCCGGAGTTTGATTGATACAAGGCACAACTACAAATCCTTCCTGCTTCATGGTTTGATAATGCGTATCGAAGTTACCGGCTCCTGACCGGGTCGGTTCAAATGTTATTTTATCCGGAATCCCTTCCATCCATTGCCAATATTGGTATTCCCTTATGTATTTAAATGGCGATAAGACTTCGTTCGGTACCCAATGAAAAGAATTCACGCCAAATATGCCGTTCACATTATTTTGCATGACAAAAGAGACGGGAGGACCTGGAGACGGACTGGATGATGTTCCGTAAAATTCAATCTCAGGAGGAGAAGGTGTTTTAGATTGAGGCAGAGAAATCACCAGGTATCTGGCCTGTATGTCGAAACTTACTTCTCTCCATTCATTAAATTTATCAAGATTCGTATTCACCAATTCCTTTCCATTAAAAGGCGTCAATCCCGCTGTGATCTTAATTCTTTGGTTTCCCTTTCCATCATAAAATCTTACTTTAGTCAATCGGTTGGATGTTCTTAAATCAATCACAATGTTAGCCGGATAGTATAATGAGTTCCACCCCGGAAACCATTCGGTGGTAATATTCCCATCAAACATCAGCATAGGATCGCCGTCAAAAGTAGACAGTGAAATAATCATCTCTTTGGAGATGTTTATCTTAGGAGAATTGATTTGAGCGGAACATTCATACGCCAATGTATGAATGATGAGCAGGATAAAGAGCTGGACGCGAGTTTTCATAATGGGAAACCATTAAAGTGACCAATACTAACCATTTACACAGAGCATCCCAAACGATATTCCTTTTATCACGCTCTGTCTTGACATATACCCCGTTCATTTTTGTGCCATAAATTAAACTAAGTCTCCCTAAATCTTGTTAGCTTTATATTCTACCAAACCAGTCTAATTAATTTATGAATTGGATCTATGCACCATGGCCTTGGTATATCGCAGGACCACTCATTGGCCTTACCGTACCGGCACTTTACCTGGCCGGTAATAAATCATTCGGGATATCTTCTACTTTGAGACACTTGTGTGCTGCATGCATTCCTACTAAGGTTCCGTTCTTTCAATACGATTGGAAAAAAGAAAGCTGGAATCTTTTGTTTGTAGCCGGCATCACCGTCGGTGCTTTCATTGCAGCAACCTGGCTTCGTTTGCCGAATGAGGAAATTCAGTTGAATCCTGCTTTAAAACAGAATCTATCTGCGCATTATGGCATTACTCATTTCACTACCTTACTTCCGGTAGAAGTCTTTGGCTATCAACATCTCGGTGAATTGAGAACCTGGATTTTCAGTTTGTTTGGAGGCTTTTTAGTGGGCTTCGGAACTCGCTATGCGGGAGGTTGTACCTCCGGACATGCCATCACCGGGCTCTCTACGTTGCAATGGCCATCGCTGGTGGCGACTATTACCTTCATGATTGCAGGCATTTTTGCGTCTTGGTTTATTGTTCCATTTCTTCTCTCTATAAAAATATGAGTACAAATCCATCTCCTGTAGAATGTAAGAATGAATCTTCTGTGTCTGAGCAAGGCTTAGCCCTGGTGAAGTATGTTATATTGGGAATCCTCTTTGGGATCACCTTTGTAAAAGCGGAAATTATCAGTTGGTTTAGAATACAAGAGATGTTTCATTTCCAATCCTTTCATATGTATGGTGTGATAGGATCAGCTGTCGCAGTTGGATTGATTTCTATGCAACTCATTAAGCGATTTCACATCAAAACCTTATCCGGAGAAGAAGTTCGCATCACCCCAAAAAAGTACAATAAGGGAACAGTAATCGGAAGTATCTTTTTCGGCTTTGGATGGGCCATTACCGGAGCTTGCCCGGGACCTATCTATGCACAAATTGGTGCGGGATTTTTAGTCAGTTTGATTACGTTGTTGGGAGCGATCGGAGGAACGTTTGTGTATGGCGTTTTGAAAGATAAGCTGCCTCATTAAAAGTGAAGGGTAAGCAATAAAGAGTGAAGAATACATCGTTTTACTCACTCTTTATTGCTTACCCTTCACTTCACTCATTACTTTACCGAAACAACCCTAAACTCAAGTTTTCTAGTATTTTGTCCATTATCTTTGTTGTCTGCATCTAATACTTTAAGTTGATCTGCAGTACTTAGATGCTTCAATCGGTCGGCAGCTACTCCTTTCGAAACGAGGTAATCCGTCACCATTTTTTCTCTATCGACGGCTATTTTCATGTTCTCTTCTGTGCTACCCAGATAGTCAGCATGAGACAATAGTTCTACTTTACAGCCTGGAAAATGCTCCAAATAACCTACTAATTCATCCAAACGAGCTTTAGAATAATCCGTAATACTCTTCGTCTGTCCAAAAGCAAAATGTACTTTATAGAATAAGAACGCTCCTACTTCCGGTGCTTTATCTGCTTGTTTTTTCAAGTACACACTCTTAAAATCGTCCAATAAACGATTGTAATAATCAGTGCCCGGACGAACCAAGAATGTATCTTTTAATTGAGTATATGCCTCTTGAGTAGAATCCTTTAAATCAAGGATCATATATTCTGTTCTTCTATTCATTTGCAAAGCGTCTTCCGTTGTATTGGTATCAATCGGTTGCGTTTCGCCATAGCCTCTTGCGAAAATACGTTTCGAGTCAAACCCTTTGTCAATCAAATACTGAACTACTGATACAGATCGTGCTTCGGAAAGCACATGGTTGTAATCGTGTTCAGCCCTATTGTCGGTATGTCCAGAGATTTGTACAACACTGGTTTTGCGTTTAGAAATCTTCTTGTACAAACGATCCAGTTCCGTTTTAGATTCCTTTCTTAAATCTGACTTATCCGTATCAAAAAACACGTTCTTCAGAATCTCTTTCTCTCCTGCTCTGAAGGGGTGCAAATATACGTCCTTTCTATATTCTGTGAACTTCGCCAGGTTAGGCAGTTCAATGTTTTCAGAATGGAACAGATAGCCATCCAAGTCTATTTCTATACCATAGTTTTTTCCGGAAGGTAAAGCGATAGAGAACTTACCGGCAAATGATTCCGATTTATAAACTGCTACTACCTGATCCGTTTCGTTATCTGTAACGATGATCTCAGCAGCCAATGGCTTCTTGCTGTCTGCATCGTAAACATGACCTATCATCAATGCCAGAGAATGCTTTTCTTTGATGCTGGTAGCCATGTAAATATCCTTACCGCCATAACTGTTTTCCCTTACAGAAGAAAAATAAGCGCGAGTCCCATCTGCAGAGAATACAATGTAGATGTCATCATCAGCTGTATTATAAGGAAATCCAATGTTTTCAGGATCAGACCAGGTCTTTGTGGTATCGTTGTATACTGTTTTAAAGATATCAAACCCTCCTACTGAATTTAGCCCATTCGAACTGAAATACATGGTTTTACCATCTGGATGCAAGTAAGGACCATCTTCTTCATACGTTGTATTGATTTTGTCGGAGAACAATTGAGGTACAGACCATTTACCGTCTGCATCTTTTCTAATAAAATAGAGATTCCTATTGAGTTGAGCTTGTCCTGCAAGAGGTCTGTTAGAGCTGAATACAAAGACATTCCCATCCGCAGACAGAGAGGCACTAGGTTCCCAATAGGGAGAGTTAATTCCTTCAGCATAATTAACCAAAGCCGGCGTAGACCAGCTGGTATCCTTTAAGTCACTGAAATAAATGTTTCCGTCTTTCGTATCAACAATGCGATTAACCTCTGATTTATAGATAAACAGCCTTTTGCCATCAGAAGAGACACAAACCGTTGCATCATGGTTTGCTGTATTTACAGGGTTTCCAAGGCTTTTGGGAGCAGCCCAGCCATCTCCGGAGCGCACAGTGATGTAGACATCTTCAAACCATAGATCATCCTCCTTGTCTTTTCCTCCCCCTATGGTGTTCGGTCTTCTGGACGTAAATAACATTTCTGATTCGTCCAGAGAAATGACCGGCATGTATTCATTGAATTCTGTATTGACAACAGGGCCGATATTTTCTATCTGAACTTCGAGCGGTTTTTTCATCAATTCTATTCCCACTCGGCAACGACCAATTTCGGCATCTAATTCCGTCAGCGTATGAGGATACTTTTTGATGTTGGCATCGGCTTGCACTTTTTGTTTGTACAACATATAGTGCGTAATCGCTTCTTCAAAATGATGTCCCATGTGAAAAGAGCGAGCAAGGTAATATTCAAACTCATAATCTCCTGTTTTAGAATCACCTGCAGAAGCCTTCTTAAAGTATTCAAGCGCCTTGTCTGTATTGCCCAGCTTATAATAACATACCCCCAGGTAGTAATTGAAATGGTCGTTTTCGGGATGTTCTGTTGCTAATTGCTCGTAGTAAGTCTTTGCCTGAGCATAATCTTCAATACGGAAGTATTCTTTGGCCAAATGGATCATTTTTTTGTCTTGTACTTTGTTCTGAGACAGAGCATTAAAACTAAAAAGAGAAAGAAAGGCCAGGCTTAAAAAGACAGTTATTTTCATCTGTTCGTGCGTTGTTTTATTCTACAAATCGGGCAAAGCTAAGCAATTATAAAAAAACAGCAAGTTAAGACTCCTAATATCTTTCCCACACTCCCCTTTCTGCTATTTACATTTGTAATTACATTTGTAAACTATATATTTATAGCATTGTAAATCAGATATTTAACTATTTACACTTGTAATTACATTTGTAAATAAAATTCTTATTACATTTGTAATCATGGAACACTTACTAGCGGAGCGAGTAAAAGAAATCATGGAGGAATTGGGCTACTCTCCCTCCTCCTTTGCGGATACCATAGACGTACCAAGGCCTATTATTTCGCATATTCTTTCCGGGCGCAACAAGCCCAGTCTCGATGTTATTCAAAAAATATTAATGCGATTCTCTGAATTGAATCCTTGGTGGTTATTATCCGGTATCGGTACAATGAAACAGCTCAACTTATTTTCCGATCAAGAATTGGAAGCCATATCTATTAAGAATACAGCCGTACAACAGTCCAGTACAACGGCTCAGCCAGTTAAAGCAACGGCTGCAACAGAAGCTCCAGCCAAGGTTAGAATGGAGACTAAAGTAATAGAATCCCCTGTTTTGTCTGTTGTGGAAGAAATCCCGGCTAATACCACTCCTAATGGCAGCCCGGCTGAGCAAAAGCAAGCTACTCCATTACCTGCCCAGACTTTTCAGAATGGAAAGACCGTAGAGAAGATGATTGTCTTCTACACAGACAAAACATTTTCAGTTTACACCCCTGAATAGAACTTTTGATTAATTTAGCCGTATATACTCCGTTATGGTTATGTTTCGCGTACTCCTCCTGCTATTTATCTTGATTGCATTGACTTTTTGTAAGAGTCCCTATAAGACTTCCAGTGCCACCCTTCCGCGTAAAGACAGTAAGAACACGACTAAACAAGACCAAAAGGAATTAAAAAAACACATGGAGAAACAAGAACAAAAGGTGATCGAATCTGAAGATCTTGAACATAAATACATTGCTCCCAGCAAACGTAAAAAAAGAGGTGAAGTGCCGCCTCAGGAGACGTTTTATTAGTCGTTAGTGGTTAGACGTTAGTCATTAGTTAAGCATAAAAAAAGCCTTTGATATCAGTCAAAGGCTTTTTTTATGAATATGGTTTGAAACTAATGACTAACGTCTAACCACTAACGACTATTTCTTTTTACATCTAAACAATGTATGACTCACACCGATGGCGTCGATGTCTTCTTCAATGTATAAGCCGGCGGCATGCACACACTGAATCATGTTTTTGGAATGGTACATCTGGCTGTTACCGTTGGCCATGGCGGTAAAATACAGTGATGTCATTTGCAAACTGAAGGCAGCAGCCTCATATTTTTGCCTGTCCCAATAAGTTTCTAAGATGTATACCGCTCCACCAGGATTCAAGGCATCTGCCGCTCTTTTTAGAATCGAAATGATCTCCTTT
Source organism: Chitinophagaceae bacterium (assembly GCA_028288405.1). Classification (GTDB taxonomy): domain Bacteria; phylum Bacteroidota; class Bacteroidia; order Cytophagales; family Cytophagaceae; genus JACMQM01. Next base: position 29,904 of record JAQBNS010000134.1, on the reverse strand, counting down.
TCTGAAAAACAATCCAAAAACTGACTCATCCACACCGCATCTGTTCCTTTCGGTAAGGCTTGGCTTTCATCCAATAAGTTGATAGGATAACCACTGATTCTATCTAAATAACCTTCTTCTTTAATATTCGCTTCGGCCATACCCCACTGGCCGGGTAGATCCACTATGGTCACTTTCACCTCTGCATCGTGCTTCACACATTGTAATGAAAACTTACCGGTATTGCCGCCTACATCATATAAAGACTTCGGTTTGTGTTTGAATATCAGAGGCAAGACTTCCGGAAAGGCTTTGTCTGAATAGAAGTGATCAAATTCAAACCAACTCTTTTTCAACGGATCTTTCAGCTTGGATAAACCTTCGTAAATAGTTTTCCATGGACCCAGTACTTTCAAGCCCGCCGGACGCCCTTCTAAGATGGCTTCCTTCAAATCAAACATTCCCAGGTAACAAATATCCTGCGTAAAATCGAAATTCACTTGTGTCATCTCATCGTACAAGATAAAATGACCGGTCTTAGTCAATGAATACCGATCGTCCTGGATCTTCACTACCCCAATACCTAAGCCTGCTTCCAATAAAACCCTGGCACCATACTCCGTTAAGTTCTGTTTGGTGTAAACCTCTTCTAAAGTGATTCCCAGAACTCCACTTTCCGCAACTAATTCCAGTATTCCTAAGTCTCTCAGACACCTTACCGCCTGAAAAACGACTGGACCAAATGCTATTTTTTGCGCTTCGTGCTGAGCTTCAATCGCTCTTTTCTTTTCAGTAGTAAAAAATTCCATGATTAATTTTTAGATTCGTTAACTACCTGTTTATCCAGCGTAGCTTCTTTTATTTTTGTGATCAGGTAATTGTCTCCTAGAATTTCGTTGCACGTTTTAACGGCCCCTACAATCACTCCCAATACTCCGTGCATAACAGTATTCTGGCCTGTTAAAAATAAATTGGGCACGCGGGTTTGAGGAGGTATTAATGTTTTCAATGGATCCCTGTGATCTTTGATGATCCCGTACAGCGATCCCCCTTCTCCACCGATATAATCTCTCATCGTCAATGGGGTCGACGTATAATAGCTTTTCATGCTTTCACGCAGGCCGGGTATCTTTTCTTCTGCGAGATCTATTACCTTCTGCGCTTTTTCTCTTTTGAATTGCTGATAAGCCTCTGAACGCTCATCTTCGTGTGCTACTGTATTGAAAGTGTCTTCCCATTGTTTGACATCGTCATACTGCATATAAGACATGATAATCAAGCCTTCACAGTACTCCGGATCTTTGGATGGCGTGGTAAAAATCGCAACAGATTTAGGCCATTCCTCTTCCGTGTAGATTTCATTGTTCCATGCATCGTTGCACTTCACGTAGTACTTGTTGTGGTTAAATGTAGGAATAGATTTCTCTTTAAGCACTACATATACGATAAAAGCTGATACCGAATTTTTCAATCCGTTGATTCTGCTCTTGTAAGCTTTCCGTAGCATTTTGCAATCATCCCCCAAAAGGTCCAGGGTTACAGTCGGGTGAATAGCCGAAATGAATTTCTTGCCGTATATTTTTTCTCCTCCTTCCAGGACTACACAAGTAGCCTTCTCTTCATCTGTTTCTATTTGCTTTACATTGGCATGAGCCCTGATCAAACCGCCATGCTGACGAATGATTTTGGATAAGGCTAAACTGATTTGAGCTCCGCCTTTTTCACACTTGTAAGCACTTTCAATGTAGGAGTTAATCACTAAGGCATGTACATAGAACGGTGTCACTCCAGGTATACCTGCATACAGCGCATTATTGCCTGCTAATAAACGTCTCAAGGCAGGTGCTTTTACACAAGAGGCGATGACTTCGTCTACCGGTCTATCATTCAATACAAATTGCATGAAGTCCAGATCTTGGGTGACCTCTACATTGTATAAAGGAAGCTTGGCACAGACCTCGCGCATCTTATCGCAAAACAACTCTATGCCGGCGCGTTCTTCCGGAAAAATACCTGCGTAGTAATTGATGAAATTATCATATCCCTGAGGAACTTTATATTGCACCGGATCATCGGCAAAACTGATTTCATCAAACCCGTTTACATCTAGTTTTTTAAACTTAATGGCATCCATTAAGCCTAGGTAATCAAAGTAACGGTAAAGATTTTGACCTTTATCAAGGCCACCGAGGTAATGCACACCGGTATCGAAAATAACTTTATCTCTTGAGAAGATTTGCAAGCAGCCCCCTAGCTGTCTGTTTTTCTCTAATACAATAACACTGTATCCTTCTTTGGCCAACATAGCAGCAGAGTACAAGCCTCCTAAACCACTACCGATGATTACAAAATCGAATTCTTTTTCCATTCTTACTCCTGATCCTTAATAATCTGAAACAACACATTAGAGGTGTGTTTTTGCAAACTTATTTTGTTTATGTTCACTGGATATTCCCTGCTAATATCCGAAAGAATTTCGGCTAAAGGAACAAACTCTAATTGATTTACACCGGTTTTATTGAAACGCAGAATTTGAGTGGAGAAAATCTCGCTCCATCGCGTTACAAAGTGTGTTTTCTTGACTTGGGTATCTGCGTCCCGAATCAGCAAAACACCGCCTGGATTCAAACTTTCGATGACATTACGAATCAGTGTTTTTTGTTTGTCCAATGGCAAATAATGCAATACATCACTGATTACTACTGCATCATAGTGAGATAAAGGATAGGTAGTCGCATCGGAAGCAACAAAAGAAATGTTTTCATCCCGCAGTACGCCGTGATTGGCCACTTCTATCTTTTCTTCGTCGTAATCTACTCCGATGATTTTTCTTTCCGGTTTAATCAATCTCAGCATATAAGCTAAAAAGCCATAGCCACAGCCCAAATCCAGTATCAATCCTTTCGCAGGCAGGTATTGATCAAATAAGGCATAGTCCTTTTCTATGCGGATCTTTACCCACAGGTACCATTCCAATACCGGGCCTTTATAGATATAGTTTTTCAATAGCTTTGTCCTGAAATAACGTGGTTTTTCTATTTCCAATCGAAGCTTCTCGTACTCTTTTTCCATGTACCTTCTGATCAACTTAGACCGGTCCTGATAAGTAGTTCCAAATTGAGTATCAGAAGGCCTGATCACCGGTAACGCTTTGATGACCACGTATCCTGATTTCACGATGTAATCGTCACCTTTGGTAATGCAATCGTTGGTACCCTGAATAACCAGGGGTAACATATCGACCTGGCATTCTTCTGCCAGGTAAAAAGCACCTTTATGAAAGCGCTTAACCCCACCTTCTGTATTGCGCGTTCCTTCAGGGAATATCACAATACTATACCCTTCTGCCAAGCGCTGCTTGAATAGTTTCAGTTGTTCTTCCGGGGGTATTGAAGATCTGATGTAACCTCCAGCCTCTAATACTTTTCCCATGATCGGAACATTCCAAACCCAATCCGCAGCGACTAATACGATTTTGGGTTTCAGCATGGTGGTAGCTACAATGTCAATAAACGACAAGTGATTGGCGATGATAATAGAGGGTTTGCTCAAGACGACAGGATCTATTGTTATTCGCTTTTTCATGAAGAAAATAGAATACACCAGTCCTCTGGTAGTAAGCATAATCATATGATTGACAAAGTAGCGAACTTTCAATTTCTTATGAATGCCTAACATTTTAAGCAGAAGCACCAGGATGTTCATCACGATACATCCAGACACAAAAATGAAATACAAATAGATGGACTTCAATATATCCAGTATGGTCAGCGGGAATTTTCCTTTTTTCACACGACTGGTAATGAACCAATCAAACAGAGCCGGTATGATCAAAAACGAAACAGCCGTTACACTCAAAATACCAACTACCGAAATGAATGCGATGGAATGAATGGCAGGATGCTTGGCCCAGAATAAAGCCACCATACCCGCAATCGTTGTGATACATGAGAGTAAAATGGCGAAACGATAAATACCGAGGTTGTGTTTGCCCAGCTTGTATTCACTGAGCTTGGCCTCTGTCATAAAGATACTGAAGTCATCCCCCAGCCCGAATATAAACGTACACAGGATGATGTTTACAATATTGAAATGAATGGCATTGACGCCCATGATACCTAAGATCCAAATCCAGCTGATGACCATGGGCAGGAAGGTGATCAGCGCCAGCTCTATCCGGCCGAACATGTGAAACAATACAATCAATACCAACAAGGAACTGATGGTTAATACATATTGAAAATCACTATTGATGATGGCAGCAAACTTATTGATCAAGGATTGACGATCAATGATCCAGATGTGCTGATTCTGTTCAAAGCCATTCAATAACTTTTCTTTTTGAACAGGGTCTACTTTGTAAGGAATAATCAGTGCGCGGTTATCTTTGTTGGAAGATCTATTGTAATCTGATAAGAAGGCATGCGCAATGGCTCTGTTAATCGAATCAGGCTTTGCATAGACGGTATCCTCCATCCAGGCGGTAGCGCCGGCGAAAGCTTCGGGCTTGATGCCGATAGTGGTAGATACCTCTTTTAAATTGGCCTCAAACAATTGTTTTCTACCTGCTGTGTTCCAGAAATTCGTCCAACGTTCAGATTTCACTTTCCATTCTTTCGAATCGACAAACAGGTTCACAATTCCTTTAGAGGGTTTTCCGGTAATACTATCGATCATGTGAGACAGTTCTGCAGCATGTTCAACCGAAGTTCCCGATTCATCTTCTTTCGCCAGGAAATACAGGTATTTACTTACGCCTTTGCTCACCTCGTTCACCTTCTTTTCTGCCCTGGCAACGTCATCAGATTTGTAAGCCAGATTGGTGATGTCGCTATCAAAACGCACGTCCATGGCATAATACAACATGACGCCTGTAATCGCTAAGAAAAGTAAAGTACCTGTTTTCCCAAATCGAATGTCTACCGATAACCACTTATTTGCCCGGTCAAATAAGGCTTTATTAGATTTAGGTTTAAATATTTTGATCAGAATAGGCATTAAGGTGACCGTATAGACAAAAGCAAATAAGATCGCTATACCGGCAAACAGACCTAAGTCTTGTAAGAGTTTAGATTCTGTGAAGAGTAAGGAAAAGAACGCACCCGATGTCGTAATACCTCCCATGAGCAGAGGGAAAAAGATTTCCTTTTTCGTTTCTTCCGCCGAACCGGATTCAATATAATGACTGTAAAAATGTATGCAAAAATCAATGGCAATGCCTAACACCACAGAACCCGCTCCTACTGCTATACCAGAGATTCCGCCCTGTATATAAAAGATTACCAATACAGCTGATAACGCACTAAAGAAAACCGGTGTAATGAGTAAGAAGGGAGACCAAATATTTCTGAATGCGATCAAGACCACCAAAACAATCAAGCCCAGCGTTATGAGCATCGTAAGATTGGTATCCTTCTTAATCTGGTCGCTGTTTTGGAAAGCAATCAATGCACCTCCGTAAATATATGCTTCCGCCTTTAGTTCATTGGTTTTGATCTTTTGATCGATCGTTCCTTTCAGGTAATTATAGATCTCTTTATTCTTCGTGTAATCGTTCTTCGCCGCTTTGGCTTTCACGAAAAACATCAAATCCTTTCTCGATTCGGAAACGAAAAAACCTTCGTCCAATGTGATGTCCTGATCAAAACCTTGTCCGAATTTCTTCAAAACCAAGGGTGAAAGTCCTAAAGGATCGCGTACAAAATACTTCTTGAGTACCATACCCGCCGGCGACAGTAAGGCATTGTATTGGCGCTGCACGACCTGACTCATTCTGTCTTTTTGGATCAGAGAATCGATCGTCTGGTAGTCTTTCTCTTCGAGGAAGAAAGGCAAATAGTCGTGTGCCAAACCGTACAACTGGTCGATCTTACTTTCATCCACTACATATTGCACATATTCAAACAAAGAATCAGTCCCCTCTACACTTAATGAGTCTGAGATCTGTTCTATCGTACGCTTGGCATTATCCAGGTCATTGGAATCTTTAATCGTCAGAATGATCGTATAGCGATCAAAGATTTCCATGTCATTGAGGTACGAGGATATTCCTTTTTCCTTTTCAGACAATGGAAAGACATTCGTAATGTCTGTATCAATCTTCATGTTGGGAAGGCTGATAGCAAACAAAGCGCTGACAATTAGCAGCACACCGAGTATCCAGTATTCTTTAATAAATGAACGCATGTTGTATTAAATATTTTTGCGCAAGTTTCTGCTTGCTTTCATAATCATATAACTAATTCCTCCTCCTAACACGGCCAATGCAATGCCTAAGGCAATACTACCGACCACATAGATCCAAAGTGATTGAGAAATATCATTCAGTGTAAAGGTATGAATGGATCGTGACAGAATATCTACTTTTGTTCCTGTTACTAATTCTCCCATTTTCAAACTACCATAAATGATAAATGGAATCATCGGCGGTAAAGAAATATTAGCAGAAAGAAAAGCAATGGTTTTATTCAGTTTAAAGAAATGAGCCAAAGGAATTCCAATCAACAACTGATATCCCCATATGGGTGCTACTCCTATGAATAAACCCCAGGCAACAGACAGCGCTTTGATGTACGTAGGCTCATGCGGGGCTGTAAAAGACGCATGAATCATTTCACGGTAGGACTTTTTTTTTACACCTGCAATCAATCGTTTAGGAATGTAATACAGCAATGCCCATGTTGTCAACCAGGTATTCAGTACACTGATGCGGGAGAAATCCTTAAACGGTCTGAAATGTGATATGCGTTCTTCCTTTACGGGATAGTACACGTCGATCGGTACCGCAACTACTTCTATTCCTCTCCAGGCAGACTTGACGATGACTTCAATTTCCAACTCATACTTGTTGGTAATTAAAGAAATATCCTTCATCAGGTACAAAGGATAGAGTCTGTAACCCGTCTGCGTATCGGGCATGTCAATGCCTGTTTGTAACTTGAACCAGAAATTAGAAAACTTATTTCCAAAACTACTCTTACCCGGTACATTGGCTTGTCCCATGTCACGGGCACCCATCATGATAGCAGCCGGATGTTTATCGATGTTTTGTATGAAATGAATCAAATCAGAAGGCTTGTGCTGACCATCCGAATCAATAGTAATAACATAGTTGACATTCAATCCCTGCAGGTATTTGAAACCTTGCCTGAGCGCATAGCCTTTTCCTTTATTGATAGGATAAGAAACTTGTGCAATGGATTTAAATGTTCCTAAAACTTCTGCCGTATTATCTGTAGAACCATCATTTACCACTAAAATACGATCTGTGTAAGCTTGCACCGATTGAATTACCTGAGCAATGGTGGTCGCATTGTTGTACGTAGGAATGAGGACGTATACGTTGTGTTTCTCAAACAAAGCTTGCAACTCCATCACAATTAATTATAGGTAGCCAATATTTTGAAGAATGTCATTTCATTGAATCTCATCTCTCCTTTCACATAGATGACGTTGTCAACTTCCTTCACGATTTCATTCGTATAAGTAAACTCCGGATTGATTCTTGGATCTACTAAATTCAAAAATTTAATCTGGGAAGCATCTTTCAGTTTTACAGCCTTACCTGTAACGCGTTCTGTCAAAAAACGAGAGAGGTATACCATGGCTACACCAGGTAAAACAGGCTGTTCAGGAAAATGGCCCCGAAAAACTTCGTGCGCAGGATTTACTTTTACCTGATACACTTTCTTGGTACCGTCTGTAGTTTGCTCCTGTATATCAAACAATCCTTCTAACATATTAGTCTAAGGTTAATTTTTTCAACGTCATTTTAAAATTAAAATTCCGGTGTTTTACTACCAGAGAAGAATCACCAGATTCTCTATACGCTTCTGTTTGTATCTTTCTTTTACCCGGTACTGTTTCTATGACCTTTATCATGTCATTCTTAGCATTGGTATAATAATATAAATCTTTGTCTCCCTTCTGAACAACTATATCTAAGCCAGCAGAATTGGTATACACTTGAGAAGCCTGTACTTCTTTTTTAATAGTGGAAATCAATCCAAAGTCATGGCACAATAGTTTCAATACTACCGGATTTTGCAATTGTTCTACCGCATATATTGTACTGCATCCTTCTTCTGATAACTGTAAGTCAAGTAACTTCAATCCTGTATGCGTAGTAAAGAGCACGCGCAACGCCGTATCTTGGGTATTTTTAAAATAGGTTACTCCGGAAAAGTATTTGCCATAAGCAGCTACCGAGGTAGCATAAGTCTTAAGGGAATCTTTCTCTACCTGAACAAATTTCACCAGCTTCTGCCCTGCATTTTCCTTTTGCAATACGTAGTCAGAAGGCAGTGTATGCTTCTTGCTGCAAGCAGCCAGCAGGCCAATACTAATGAGTAGCAAATACCTTGTCATCGATTGGCGTATTCATTTTAACATTCTTAAACTTCATCACCGTTACATCACCGGAGCGTTCAAGCATCGTCATAGACAATGCTTTCAGTGTGGTTTTGTTGGTAATGAATTCTACTTCTTTCAACAGATCTTTAATGGCACCTGTTTGAGGAAATAGTCTGACTTTATAATTGGTTTCTCCTTTGTATAATTCGTATTTGAAGTCTTTATTGTCGGTCATCTGTCCGCCTAATACACCCGCCATTACATTCTGGATCTGCGAAAACATCTTGCTTCCCTTTCCATCGATCTTTGTTTTCTTATCACCATCCTTGATCAGCATCTTTCCAGCAGCCATCACCACCAGGTAGTAGGAAGGGCTGGTATACTCCAATCTCAAACTGTTTTTTTGTTTGAATAAGAATTTTCCTTTAGAGGTAATAACATTCTCCAGAATATCCACCTTTTTCTCCTGTACAAAGTCAGCATCAATGGTATTGGATGCTTGTCTGATCTGATCAAAGATTTGCTTGGCTTCCTCTGGATTGGTCACCAATGTATATTTTTCTGCTGTTTGTGCTTTTAAGGAAGCGATACAGCAGAAAACACAAACTAAGATTAGAATTATTTTAATCGTTTTCATAAGCTTCTATATCAAACAACTCTCCTACTGTAGCAAAGGTATAGTGTTGATTCAACAAGTGAGGAATAATAGTCTCTAATACCGTTGCGCATTTCTCTCTGTTATCGTGCAGTAAAACTACAGCGCCTGGCTTTACCTGTTTCAATACCCGTTGAATAATGCTTTCAGCGGATTGTGCGGTCGTATCAAACGAACGAACAGACCAGCCTATAACGTTTAACCGCAATTGTGAGACCACTTTAGCCAAATTAGGGGTAGTCACTCCAAATGGCGGTCGGTATAATATCATGTTCAAGCCTGCAAACTGCTTGACCACTGTACGAGTGGCAATTAATTCATCATTCAGTTTTTGTAAAGGATAAAACCCCGTGGCTTTGGAATGATGGTAGGTATGATTCCCTAATTGATGTCCTTCTTCAACCAAACGTCTTAACACTTCTTGGTTGGTTTCTATCTTGGAACCGATCAGAAAGAATGTGGCTTTAACATTGAATTTTTTCAGAATATCCAACACTTGATTCGTATGCTCCGACGGTCCGTCATCAAATGTCAAGGCAATACGCTTATCAGTGATAGTACCTTCATTATATAGCTTTAGAAAAAACGCTGCCTTCACCGTAAAGACACCATACACGATAATGCACAGATAAATCAAGGCCAATCCGATAGCGACATACAATAAGAGCACACTACCATAGATAAGATACCCTATGAGTGCTGTAGAAGACAGCAAAGCATGTGTCAGTCGTACGTTTTTATAAGTTAACATGCTTCTACTTCAAGGTATGAACAACGACCTTCCGGATACACATTGATGATCGCTATCTTCTTCAAAACAGCTACGGATACACCGACGGCGGATTTAGCAGAAGCTTTTGTAAGTAATTCTACGGCTAAATACAAACCAAACGCTGATGCAGTAGTGAATTCTCCGCACAAGCCTCTGTAATCAAATACAGGCACGTCTGATGCGATAACAGAAGAACTAAGTATAAGATCCGGTTTGTTTTGTTGAATCAAATCGAGAACAGTCTGATCCAAACTTTGCGTCAATGCTATGTTTGAGAGTTTTACTGCTTTCTTTTGTGCCTCGTTGTTATGAACGATAAAGCATGTGGCTGCCTCAGCAACAGGATGAGCATCATTGAAACATTGCGCTTTTGTAAAGATGCCGGCAGAAAAATCAGTCAGTTCATCTATCCCTCCCACATAGCAATTCATGGCTTGCTTATTCTCTCTCATCAGCAAAACAGCGTCCAGCAAGCTGGTCTCAAATGACATGAAATCGTGAGAGATGGTATTGTTATATCCGTTGCACTTCACTGACATAGCGATGAGTCCACCAATGGTATTGTGTGTGGATTGTATGAACGAAGTAGGTGACAGTAATTCCTCTCCCATACTTTCAAATGAATCCAGGAACTTCGTTGTATCCTCCTGACATCCCCACGCGGTAGCAGTGATCACCGCATCCAGTTCAGCTATACCCTGCTGTTCCATGGCTTGTCTGGCTGTCAGTAAAGAGTTTTTCAAAACTTTACTCATCCGACGCGTGGCTGTTGGATCGAGGAACTTTTTATAGTCTGGAGCGAGTACTTTCATTGGTTCCTTCGTCAATGGTTTGAGAGACTCAAACCATAGCGGATTGTCGAAGGTTTCCTGAATAGAAACACAACTTGAAGAACCGATGTATATGTTTTGTAACTGCATATTATCTTCCAAAAACCAGTGATGTATTGTTACCACCAAAGCCAAAGGAATTGGACAGCACAACGTTTACCGTTTTATACTCTACTTGTTGTTGAGGAATCAGTCCCAGGTCTGCAATACTTGTTTTAAAGCGCAGATTAGGATATACTACTCCGTTATTGATTGCTAATAAAGAATACGCCGCTTCTATCCCGCCCGAAGCACCAAGGGTATGGCCGGTGTAAGATTTGGTAGAACTGAAAGACGGTACCTTTCCGTTAAATACCGTTTTCAATGCGTTGCCTTCTGACAAATCATTGTTTTGTGTTCCTGTACCATGCACATTCACATAATCCACCGCTGAAGGTTGAATACCTGCTAGCTCTAATGCTCTACTCATTGCCAATACAGCGCCTTTCCCTTCCGGAGAAGAAGCTGTCTGATGGTACGCATCACAGGTATTGGCATAGCCCAGTAAGCGACCTAACGGTTGAATGCCACGTTGCTTCATGGATTGTTCAGATTCCAACACCACATATCCCGCACCTTCCGCCAGGTTCAATCCTACACGGGAATCATCGAAAGGTCTGGTCGGTTCTGTATCTAATATTTTTAAACTGTTGAAACCATTGATGGTAAACTTAGACAAAGGATCTACTCCGCCGGCAATCACAATATCTGCCATACCTGCATCGATAAGACGAGCACCATAGATGATCGCATTCGCTGCGGAAGAGCAGGCAGTAGAAATAGTAGTAGAGATACCTTGCACATTCAATGCTTTGGCTGCAGACTCCGTATGTTTGTAGCAACCGTGTTTTCTGAATTTGGTAACCAGCTCTTTTTTCCCTTCCAGTTCATAGCCTTTATAGTAACGCTCTGAAAGATCCATTCCTCCCACACTGGTGCCTGAGATAAAGGCTATGCGGGTTCTGTCTTTGACTTCTCCTAAGTGTGCATGTTGATAAGCTTCGGAAGCAGCCTTGATCGAAAGCAATTCTGTACGTGAATAAATATCACGTTTATCCAATGACAACAAGTCGATCAATTGTTCATTGCTCAATTTCACTTCTCCTACAGGCAGTATCCTTTTATGATACGTATCGATGTATTCGGTATAGCCTATACCATCCTTACTTTCCAACAAGGATTTGTAATTGGATGCTACATCCAATCCTATAGCTGATACCGCTCCTATGCCTGTAATCCAAGTCATGTGTTATGCTTTTTGATGGGCTTCGATAAAGTCCGCCATAGCACGTACAGAAGAGAATATTTTTTGTCCCTCTTCCGCTGTGGCTATTTTAATGTTATAGTTCTTCTGCATCAACAAAATCAACTCCAACGCATCGATGGAATCCAATCCTAATCCTTCTCCAAACAAAGGGGCATTTTCATCGATACCGGCAGGGTCAACGTCTGCAAGGTTTAATTGGTCAACGATCTGTTGTTTTAGTTTTGAAATTAACTCACTCATAATTCACTCGTTTGATACACTTGATTTAAATTCTCTATATTAAAAAGCAAACCTGCTTTTTCATCTGTTGTTTTTGCGATAGATGCGAACATACTTCTTAACGTTCCGTGATAAGCCTCTACCCATCCTACCAGGCATTGTTCGCAAAGCCCTTCTTCAAATAAGATAGTGACATAATTAACCAGAGCCGCCGCATCAAAAGATTCACTGATCAGAAAATTATTTTCACCTTTGATGCCATGACGAATACATATTTCTCCTGCTACAATATTCGCTAAGGTGTAAACAAACACCGCCGGACTTGGAAGAAATTCTTCTTCGTTCGTTAATGATTGCTGATACTGTTCATCTGTATCCAGTGAAGACTTGCGATTGGACAATACCAGGGCTACGTCCTTAGAAGCAGAAGTATCAAACAGTTTTCCTCCTTCACATAAATACTCGGCACTCAACCAGCCCAGTTTTGATTGCGCATCCATTTTAAAGAACTTCGGATAAGAAACACCCAATGCCCGATAAGCAACCTCCAGCTTTTGATCTGTTAGAGCGGTGGAATCAAAAACCAGCTTAGACTCTCCGTTCAGTAGCACTTCTCTATCGTTGATAGCACTCCATTTATTGATCTTCAGCTTCATCATCCTTTTTTAAGAATTAAAGCCGAATTGCATCCGCCAAAACCAGAAGCCGTTTTCAATACTGTACGAATATCTTTTTTTATAAAGGTTTTGGCTACGTTCACTTTTCCTTCTGTTCCGGGTTCTTCATAACCCAATGATTTGACAATGGTATTGTTCAACATCGAACGTATACTAATGATCACTTCCAATACTCCGGCAGCGCCCAGAGTATGGCCATAGTAACCTTTCAAACTATTTAGTGGAACATCACTCATTCCCAATTGCTGGAAGGCTAGAGACTCCATATTATCATTATACAAAGTAGCTGTCCCGTGTGCATTGATCATGTCGATGGTTTTTACATCGGTATGCTTCAATGCTTTTTGAACAGCCAGCGATAAGCCGCTTCCATCTCTGGAAGGGCCTGAAATATGATTGGCATCGTTAGAGGAACCATAACCGGTGACTTCAATAGCATAAGCTCCCTGAGCAACAGCAGGATCATTGCTGAGCAGTACGGAGCCTATCCCCTCACCGAGGTTGATCCCGTCGCGTGTTTTATCAAATGGTTTGCAAATGCCGGCACTGAGTGCTTTGAATGAATAAAAACCAGATAGGGTAAATCGGGAAAACAAATCACCTCCCGTTACAATAGCATGATCAATAAAACCATGCTTGATATATAAGGCTGCCGTTTGTATAGCCAGCACGCCTGAAATACAAGCATTGGAAATTACTATAGGGCTATGTTTTAATCCTAACTCTTGCTGAATAAAAGCGGCCATAGCGGCCAAATGGATACGATCTGTTGCGTTACTACTCTTATCCTGTAGCAGATCAATGTTCCCTTTTGTTGTTGATACAAACAACATTAAACGCTCATTAGAGGATTTGATTTTTGTTTTTTTCAACAGCTCCTGAAGGGAATACAAAAACATGTTTTCCAGTTTGGTGGCCTTAGGATTTACTTTTTCATACTCTTTCAACTGAGAGCCATAGATCGGTTGATCAGAAGGGAACAGTGGATCAATCAAAGAGATACCGCTCTTTTCTTTTAATACATTTTCCCAGTTGCTCTCGGTAGAAGTACCAATAGCAGACAAGATGTGATCGTTGACTATGTATACAGGCTTTTGCATTACTTACCTATATTCATTTTTTGTTTCCATTCTTCATAAAAAGGGGGGCAATACAACTGCAAAGCAAATTGCTTGTCTAAGAACACCTGTATGGTTTCTCCTGTGGCAACTAATTCTCTGCCTTCTTCTTTTTTCTTATAGATGTTGAACTGAAAAATAATTTTAGCAGCGGGCGTTTCTTTGAAGATCGTTTCAATGATCATCGTGTCGCCGTATGCCAAAGTCTTTTTATAATCTACTTTGACACTTACAATCGGTACCAAAAAACCTGATGCGTATATTTTCAAATAATCCAACCCATGCTTCAAACCAAAGTCTTCTCGACCGTCTTCAAAATATGTCACATAATGACCGTGCCATACAATGGCCAAGCTATCGACTTCATTAAATCTTACGGCAACTTCTTTTTCAGACTTTAACACGTGGTACTATTTATTGATAAAAACTCTCACTTCTGCTTCGGCCATCAATTCCTGATTGACATAGACACGACCTTTGACAATAGAAAAATTCATGACATCATTGACATGTTCTGCTTCTGTATAGATCACATCACCTACTTTAGGATAAGCATGCACTTTCAAATCTTTGATCGCAGTGATAAATCCGACAGGTACTTCCAGTCCTGCTTCAATAAAACCATAACCGACTCTTACGGCAGCAGTTTGGGCCATATTTTCAAGCAAACCCGATTCGGTAAAAAAGCCGTTTTCAGCTAAACAATTTGTACTATCGATTGTTAGACTAGTAACGGTTGTCGTTTCATTATTGAGCCATAATGATTCGACCATTACAAATGGATCACGTTGTGGAAGGTATTTGATGATCCGTTCTTTGCCTTCTACTAAAGGGGCAGTCAATTCTAAGTTTTCAATACTCATATCGCTCATACCTATGCTTTTTGAATCAGGACATAAAAATACCCAAAAATGCGTTGTGGAACACCCATTCGTTGATAAAAATCATAAATACTTACTGCCTTGAATCGCTTTTTTTAGCTTACCTTTGTATCAAGTTTAGCCCAAATAGTTTATGAGATCAATAGACATTGATGTCTTAGTTATCGGAGCAGGACCATCTGGTTGCGTATCTGCTTCTATTCTCCACCAAAGTGGCCTGAAGGTTCTGGTAGTAGAAAAAGAAAAATTCCCACGTTTTGTCATTGGAGAAAGCTTGCTTCCCCGGTCGATGGAGACCCTCGAAAGAGCCGGATTTGTGGATGCATTAAAACAAAAAGGCTTCCAGGAGAAATTCGGAGCAAAGTTTGTCCGTAATGACGAAGTGTGTGATTTCAATTTCTCTGACCAATTTACAAAAGGTTGGAACTGGACCTGGCAGGTACCAAGGGCTGATTTTGACCTGGCCATTTCACAGGAACTTCAAAAGAAAGGTGTCGAAATATTATTTGAACATACTGTTACCGGTATTGAATTCAAAGGATCTGATTCTACCACCACCATTACAGACAAAGACGGCAACACCATTTTGGTCAATGCTAAGTTCATAGTAGATTCCAGCGGATACGGAAGAGTGATTCCTCGTCTATTCAACCTGGACAAGCCTTCTAACCTGCCCATGCGCAAGACTGTATTTGCTCATATTTCAGACAGCAACCGTTTGCAATATGCAGAACCTAACCGCATCATTGTGGTAGTGGTAAAACAAGACATTTGGGTATGGTTGATTCCTTTCTCTAATGGCAATACCTCTCTGGGTTTTGTAGGTGATCCTGAATTTTTCAAAGGATTTGAAGGAGCCAATACAGAAGAACAATTGTGGAACATGATCCAATCTGTTCCTTATTTGAAAGAACGTTTTGCCGGACAACAATTTGCGTTCACACCCAGAACCATCGAAGGTTGGTCTGTGACGACCGAGAAGTTTTACGGAGAAGGTTTTGTATTGACAGGTAACGTAACAGAATTCCTTGATCCTATCTTCTCGTCAGGAGTAACATTGGCGGTCGTTTCAGGAGAAAAAGCGGCAAATATCGTCATCAAAAAATTAAAAGGAGAAGCTTACGATTGGGAACAAGATTTCATGGTACCGACACAAAGAGGCGTGAATGTTTTCCGTTCTTATGTGATGGGTTGGTACGACGGTACGCTTCAGGATATCTTCTTCGCAGCCAATACCAAACTGGAATTCAAAAATCAGATCTGCTCTGTATTGGCAGGTTATGTCTGGGATGAAACCAATCCTTTCGTCAAGAAGCACGATAAGTTGCTGAAGACTTTGTCTGATGTGATTAAGGTACAGGCCAGTTAGAAATAGGGACGAGCTAGGAGCAAGAACGTACGATGCGTTCCTCCTTGCTCCTAGCTCGTCCCTTCATATTTTACTTCCAAAACTTATAGAAGTTATACCACTGCGTCGGATACTTCAACAACATTTTTTCCAAATTCACGATGTATTCTTCCAATAAAATCTCTGCCTTTTCTCTTTTATTTTTCCCTTCGTTCCATCCACTTTTTGGAGCATAAGCAAACAAATGATAGTGCGTAGAAGTGTCCTTCATCGCGTACACAAAATAGACCGGCACATTGTACTGCACAGCCAGAAAGTACGGCCCAATGGGGAACTCAGCGGGTTTCTCAAAGAATGGTTTGATGACACTTTTGCTGCCTTCTACAAAACGATCGCCATGTATACAGATGATTTCATTACGATCCAATGCTTCTGAAATGGCATAGATGTGAGA
Organism: Chitinophagaceae bacterium; assembly: GCA_028288405.1. Classification (GTDB taxonomy): domain Bacteria; phylum Bacteroidota; class Bacteroidia; order Cytophagales; family Cytophagaceae; genus JACMQM01. Next base: position 13,313 of record JAQBNS010000134.1, on the reverse strand, counting down.
AAAATTCTGTTCGTTGACCACAATGATGTTGAAGTTCTTTTCTTTGACCACATCGGATATAGTCGCCTTAATTTTTTCATGTTCGGCATCGTACATCACAATATTAATCCTTTGTTGAATACGCTCCAGTAAGTGACCTGCGATTTCCCAGTTACCAATATGAGCAGAAATCAAAATCCCTCCTTTGCCGTGTTCGGCCATTTCACGGAGGTAAAATTCATTTTCAAAATCGAAAGTAAAAGTGGTCTTAATACCGGCCATCACAACGATCTTGTCCAGCAAGGTCTGACCGAAATTATAGTAATTCTTATACACCAACCACCAGGTGCGGAGAGAGCTAACCGACAATACTTTTTGGTAGTAAAACTTTAGTGGTTTATTACTTTTCCAGGAAAAGAAAACATAATAAAGAGAAACGAATCTCAATAAAAAATAAGCAAATCCAACGCCCAGAAACTTTAGTGTATAGATGAATATTTTATACCCCAAAGCTGATCCTTTGGATTTGCCTTCCCAATTATTTGATGACATTATTAAGCGACTGCTTTCTCTCCTACTTTTCTCTCGATCAAGTCGTAGAAATCTTGGAAGGTATTTACACCTGTGAAATCTTCCGCTACTACTTTAAAGCCAAATGTCGATTCAATGATTACAACCAAATCAACATAATCCAAGCTATCAAGCTCCAACGTATCTTTCAATACAGCTTCAGGAACAATCTTGTCCGCTTCCACCTCGAATTCTTCTACCAGGAATTCGTTGGTTTTACTAATAATCTCTGATTTTGTCATAATTGTATCTATTATGGGGTATTAATATTTTTTTACTACAAGTGTGGAGTTTGTGCCTCCAAATCCAAAGGAATTAGATGCAAAGATATCAATTTTTTGTTCAACTGGCTTACTGATGATGTTCAATTTTGCAGATTCTTCGTCTGGTGTTTCAAAATTGATGTTTGGCGCTATGAAATCATTTTGCATCATAAGCGTCGAATAAACAACTTCACTTGCTCCTGCCATCCAACATTCATGACCCGTCATTGATTTCGTTGAACTTACCGGTGTATGACATGCACCAAAAACGCTATGAATAGCTCTGGCTTCCGCATCATCTCCTACAGGAGTAGATGTAGCGTGTGCATTGATATAATCCACATCCTTTGCCAGGATGCCTGCTTCTTTCAATGCCATAGCCAATGAACGTCCCGGTCCTTCTGCACTTGGAACAATGATATGATCGCCGTTAGAAGAAAATCCATAGCCTAGAACTTCAGCCAGGATCGGAGCACCACGTTTCACTGCAGACTCATAACTTTCCAAAATCAAAGTAGCGGCGCCACCGCTTGGTACCAGACCGTCTCTGTTTTTATCAAATGGTCTTGAGGCTTTCGTTGGATCACTTTCATTGATAGAAAATGCTCCAATGCCATCAAAACTACCATATACAGTATCATTGACTTCCTGAGCGCCACCGCAAATGACACGCTCTTGCAAGCCCATACGAATGAACATAGCACCCAGGCCTATCGCATGAGATCCACTGGCACAAGCTGCACTGATCGTCATGTTGATGCCTTTCAACTTGAATAAAGTAGCAAGGTTCATGGTGACTGTAGAATTCATAGATTGAAATACAGAACCTGAACCCAATAATGTGGTGTCTTTTTTGGCACGGATCAAATCAACCGCATCTATTACTGGTTGAGCAGAACTGTCGTTTCCAAACAAGATCCCTGTTTCATTTTTTTCCAGAAAATCTAAATCTATTTTAGCATTTTTCAATGCCTCCTGCGTCGATACATAGGCATACAATGCTTGTTCCGGCATGGATACCCTTGCTCTTCTGTCGATGACTCCTTTGAGGTTAGGAATCTCCAGAATACCCGACAAACCGGATCTATAGCCCATGTCTTTTCTGGACTGTAAAAATCCTATACCTGATTTACCTGTACGAAGAGATTCTGTAACTTCTTCCAGGTTTTTACCCAAGCATGAATATATACCGATACCTGTTATGACTACTCTTTTCATGTACTATGTATACAATCCTCCGTTTATCGAAATTACTTCTCCTGTAATGTATGCAGCTTTAGGTGATACTAAAAAACCAACCACAGAAGATACTTCTTTTGCTTCTCCGAACCTATTGAGCGGAATCATTTTTTTAAACTCCGCTTCATAGATGATTTCAGTCATGTCTGTCGCGATAAACCCAGGAGCAACAGCATTGACACGTATACCTCTTCTTCCTACTTCCTGCGCCAATGATTTAGTAGCCGCTATCACCGCACCTTTTGCCGCAGAATAGTTCACCTGGCCTGGCATACCTTTGATTCCGGATAGAGATACTACATTCACAATGTTTCCGCGTTTCATGGAAAGCATATCTTTCACGATGAACTTCGTCACATTATAAAATCCTCTCAAACTCACGTCCAACACCGTATCCCACTCTTCATCCGACATCCAGAAAAACAGGTTATCTTTTCTGATTCCGGCATTGTTCACCAATACTTCAATCGTAGCTTTTGGATTCGCAGCTTTCCAGGCAGTCAGTTTCCCTTCTACTTCCGCACCTACTGCTACATTGAATTGTATCGCTTCAGCCTGACGGCCTTTCTCCTGAACTAACGCTACCGTTTTATCCGCTTCTGTTTTATTGCCTTGATAATTGACCAAAATGTCAAATCCCATTTCAGCTAATTCCAAACAGATTTCCCTTCCTATTCCCCTTGATCCACCGGTCACTAAAGCAAATTTGCCTTCCATTGAAAAAACTATTTTATGATTGATAAATTTTCATTTTTCACATATTCCACAAATGTATCGATGTGGTCTGACAGTTCTGCATCCGTAGAAAAATCAGGAAGGATGCCGATGCACTTATCGTATAAGTCACGCGCCGCTTCTGACATTTGCTCTCTTGCATTTAATACTTTGATCGCTTGTACAACAGCCATCAATTCTATACCCATGACCTGATAGCCATTTTCAATGACCTTCTTCGCCATGAGAGCAGAGTTTGTACCCATGCTGACAATGTCCTGATTATCGTTATTCGTTGGTATACTGTGTGCATACATCGGGAAACACAAGGTCTGGTTTTCTGCTGTTGTTGAGGTAGCCGTAAACTGTATCGCTTGTAACCCAAAGTTAAATCCGAGCTGTCCGCCGTTGATGAACGCCGGCAAGAAACCATTGAGCTTAGGATTGAACAAGAAGTTCAACTGTCTTTCGGCCAACATGGTCATCTTCGTAACGGCAATCTTTAATTTGTCCATTTCAAAAGACACATAATCTCCGTGGAAGTTTCCTCCATGAAAAACGCTGCCTCCTTCTTTATCTACTACAGGATTGTCATTGACAGAATTGAATTCGTTCACCAATACTTTTTTCGCTTGATGAATCGTATCCAACACAGGACCCAATATCTGAGGGATGCAACGTACGGAATAATACTCCTGTACTTTATCTTCAATCAATCCTGCTTTATAATCGCTTTTGTTATACAAGTGATCTTCTCTATTGCGCATGCGCGAAGAAGACTTTTGTAAGTCACGAATAATAGCTGCCACTTCTTGTTGCCCTTCGTGCGCTTTTACTTTATTCAAAGAAACAGAGAAATAATCGGAATAGGCTTGAGCCAGTTCGTTAATGATAGAGGAAAGTAAGATCGACCATTCCGTCAATCGATAGGCTTTATAAACATTAGCCAATCCAATCCCTGTCATCGTAGAGGTACCATTGATCAAAGCAATGCCTTCTCTCAATTTTACTTCTAAGGGTTTTACGTTATAATGCGCATACACTTCTGATGCACGAAGTGTCTTTCCCTGCCAGGTTACTTTACCTTCTCCAATCAGAGACAAAGCGATTTGTCCCAACTGCACCAAATCTCCACTAGCTCCTACACCACCGTGTTCTCTGATGACCGGATATATTTCGTTGTTGACAAAAAACAATAAATTTTCAACGACTTGGATGTGTACTCCAGAATAACCTTGCGCCAAAGAGCTTAATCTTGCCATCAACGCCGCTCTTACATCTTCCGGAGCCATGATCTTACCTGTACCTGCAGCATGACTGCGGATCAGGTTATATTGCAATTCTTTGATTTTAGAATCTTCAATGACATAAGGAGCCATCGGTCCAAAACCTGTATTGATCCCGTAAATAACTTTGTTCTTTGCAAACTCCAGCAAATACTCATGACTTTCCTTAATTCGGCTGGCAACTTCCGGAGAAAGTTCCATTGGTTTTTTACCCTTCCAAACTTTTACGAAATCCTCAAATGAAAATTCAGCTAAATCAAATGTTACTTTATTATCCTCTGTTGTAATCAATTTCTTTTGTTCGTTTACTATGCTTCAATAAAAATGTATCGGAGTATACAATAATTAGCTCTGTTTCCGTTTCCATAAAGTAGTACTTTGCCGGATAAGATACCTCTCAAAATAATACAAGATTACAAAGTTACTATTTTGTTCTATTATCTAAAAATAGAATAGGCTTTCTATTTTCAGATTTGTATTTCACTTTTCCCAGTTCCTCCATCGTTTGAAAAACAATATCCGGAGTAACTCTTAGTGCTGCCTTAAACAGCTCAACTAACTGTTTCTTAACAACTTCTTTGTCTTTATGGGTGCATACAAAAACGGTCAACGTATCCAGCATCATTTCATCAGTACTCACTTTTAGGTAGTAATCCACGATAAAATCGAGCTTATTAAGCACTTCAAATACAGCTTGTGGAAAAATTGTTGTGCCTTTGAATTTTATCATTTGCTGCTTTCTACCCAAAATTGGACCTAATCTTGGACTCTTTTGACCACAAACACAAGGTTCGTGATGCATAATAGCAATATCTCCGGTCTTATATCGAACCAATGGCATCGCTTCCACTCCAAATGTAGTGACCACTACCTCTCCTTCCATACCTGCTGGAACCGGATTTCCCTGATCGTCTAGTAGTTCTACATAAATGAGATCCTCCAACACATGTCCTCCTTTTCCTTCCTCACATTCTGTAAATGCGGTTCCTTTTTCTGTTGAAGCATAAGTAGAGTACAATTTCACGTTCCATTGCTCCAGTATTCGCTGTCCTAACACATTATTAGTAAAATCAGGATTGCGAATGGGTTCACCGATACACAGAATTTTCTTCACAGAAGAAGACTGGTAATCTATTCCCTGTTCCTTTGCATAATCAATCATCTTCAGCACAAAGGAAGGCACGGCAATCATGTATTCAGGTTTCAGACTTTGAATGGATTCCCATTTCATAGCTGGAAGTCCCGGGCCTGAGCGAATGACAGATGCTCCCAATTTTTGTGCGCCTAAAAAGTAAGCCAACCCGGCCATGAATTGTTTGTCCATGGTAGTGGTCAACAAGATCTTTGTCCCAGCCGTAACACCTGTTGTTTTTAAGGATAAGTATTCATTAAGCGACAAACGTTCCAAATCCTTTTGACTTAATGGAAAAGAAACGGGTTTACCTAACGTTCCGGAAGTACTGCTGTAGTCAATGATACGAGAAGCATCGATGCTCAAAAACGCATCGTTTTCTTTTTGCAAATCATCTTTAGTAGTCAAAGGCAATCGCTTCAAATCTTCAATAGATTTGAATGAACTCAAATCAAATCCAATCGACGCCCATTTCTTTTGGTAATAAGGAGAATGGAGGGCCGCGTATTCAATTGCCTGAAATAATTTTGTGTAAGTTGCCGAAGGCGCTTGATCTATGGTTGGATTACTCATGTTCTAATATTACCGTTGCCGTTGCGTATGCTTTGGTGTGAGAAATAGAAAGCAGCATAGCAGAAACGCCCGCTGACTTTGCCCATTCTTTAGCTGACCCACTCAGCATGAGATAAGGCTTACCTGAAGCTTCGTTAAGCACTTCTATTTCGTTGAAATTAAATTCATCAATCCAATGGACTCCTACTGCCTTTAGAAAAGCTTCCTTCGCAGCAAAACGTCCTGCATAACTTGCATATTTAGATTGACCTTTCCGTTCACAAATTGCAATTTCTTGCGCGGAATATACTTTCTCTAAAAAGCCAAATGGCTTTTCTATTTTTTGTTTGACGCGCTCTACGTCTACGATATCAGTGCCTAATCCCTTGATCACTTTTTATCGTAGAGTTCTTTGAGGCGTTTTTCAATCGATAACCGCTCCGGTTCAGAAGATATTTCCTTAGTCAATGCCAGGGTATAATAACTCTTAGCGGCAGCCTTATCGATGAGGATTTTGTCGTAATAATCTCCCAATAATTTATAGGTATAAAAATAATCGGGATTTGATTTCAGGTAAAAATTAAGTTCAGTCGCTGTCAATCGCTCGTCTGATTTACCACGCAGGATAGCATCCATGCGTAACCCCAGCTTTTTATGTTTAACAAAAAACTGAAAGGCTTCACTCGAACCAAATTCATCAGCGGCAACATCTTCTGTTGTCAGAGACAATTGGGTGTTCAATCCTTTCAAACCCGGTGCATGACTAAATAGCGTATCTAATTGGAAACAGAGGTACTTGCCTAATTGATAAGGAGGAGCAGAAATCCATGTCTTATGTTCGTATGGAGCAAATAAAATAGAATGATGCGCCAGCAATTGATTCACTGCTTTTTCATTTCCCAAACCAATATTCTGTCCTTTCGTTCCTCTTTTATCTCTTGCTATCGCCGCCATTTGATCTACACCGATATAGGGAATTGAATCGATCAACTCTGCTACCCTCTTATATCTATAAGTGGATGTACCTTGCGCAATGTATTCCTGATTTAAAGGATCATTATACAAAGCAGAACATTGAAAATGGTTAGTCAAAATTAATCGCTGCTCTTTTTTATTGACCTGATAGATCGTTGTTGTATCCGGCGTTTTTTCAATCACTACCACATTGGAATCTATAGCGGAACTGATTAAAAATGATTCCGACACAAATGATTTTCTCTTGTTGATGATCGCATAGGCTTCATCTATGGTTTGCGCATACTGCACCACTTCTCTGGCAATGATGGATACCGGTGTTGCTGCACTGGTTGGGACACCTGATTTGGCTGCATTAAGGGTTACTGTTAACCCCTTTTCATTCATCCCTGAAACTACACCCATTAAGCCTGCCCAGGAAATACTAAGGTATTTGTAGCCTTTATCTGGTTTTACAATGGAAATCAATTTCTCTTTAGCAAAATCTTCTCCCGCATAAAAATCAAAATTCCTTCCTACCAACAATTTGCCTTTTGTCTTCTCTCCCCACACCGCATAAGCCGTGCAACCAACTAAATTCATATTTTGTAAAGCATGTCCAATGTCATGAGCCGCATGGTAATTCAACATGCGATGGTAACCGGGACCAATGAATTCAAATTCATCTGAAGTGACAAAAGACTCACCGTATATTTCCTGTTGGTATTCTATTGGAACATATTCATGCATATCACGGTTAAACCAGGCAATCATGTATTTCAGAAACTTGAGATAGGACTCTGAAGGAACCTGGCGTTTGATTTCGTTGACGAAATAAACCTCCTGTTGGTACATCAGCTCTTTGCACAATTTCCCGTACACCACACCTCTTTCAAACGGCTCGCCTTCGATGTACACAATCCATATTCCGGAAGCAGAATCTTTCTTTAGCCAGTTATTTCCTACTAAATATTTATTCTCACCAACTACCGTTCGATGAAGTGATAAATATTTTTGCTCGTTTTCCACTACAGGAGGATCAAACATCACCAGGTAACGGAATAACAATACCAATGCTCCGATGAGCAATGCAAATCCTAATAAAGGATATAGAAAGTATTTCTTAAGCTTTTTCAAGAGGTAAAAGAATCATTTTGAGCCTGCAAATATACAAAAATATTCAGTTCCTATGAGGAATTCCCCTTTAACAACCGTTTGGTAAATTAATCAAAAAACTGCCAATTGATCCCAAATTCAAAGGTCCGTGTCATTCCGGAATAATAGGGAGTCACCATATAACCATTGCTGCCCAATCCTTGATTGATGTAGGCCATTTTTACAAAAAAACGAGCCGTCTTCACTTGCATGTTTAAAAACACATCAAACAACGCATAAGACTCCAATTGATTGAATGGACTAGCTGCATTGCCAAGATAATATTGTTGCGTTACTGGCATATATCGATTACCCACCCAGGCCGATCTGAAAAATACATCTACGCCAATCTGCATAAAGGTTGCTTTCTTAAACAAATGTCCTTGCAACAACAACCGTGTCTGGTTGATCGTTTCCGGTACTCTCAGAATATTTTCATCGGAAGTGAAATTATACTGAAACGTGTTTTCGAAAATCCACAAACGTTTATTGATGGCTACATTCAAGTTACTGGACCACACATCCAAGTCGTTGTTGAATTGGGCAGGGTGAGCAAACTGATTAACATACACATAATTCTTAAAGCGCATCCATTTAGTGGAAGGAGAAACACTGATTGATTTATAACGAAGACGAAGAACAGCAGTCAATTGCTGAAGGTCTATAAAATTGAATTGATTGTTCCATCGGATATGATTGCCATCGTACAGTTGCTCTTGAAACGTAGGCGTGTATTGCATTTGGCGGTAACGGACTTCCAATAGTTTATTGATTAAACTTGCTTCGACAACATGCTCCGAAGTCGATGCAGACCATTCGGTAGATACTCCCGCGTACCATGACTTGTAAATCTTGCCGATCAATTCTCCTCCTGCAATCGTATTAAGACCTTCTTTAGCAGAGACAGTACTATTGGGAAGATCATATTTGTAATACCTGGCTTTGTAATAGAGCGAATAAAAAAGAAAGCCCTTCATGCCCTTCACTCCTAACTTCACATCACTTTGCAAATAGGTAACCTTATCGACCGTCGAATTAGAATCGTTGTAGATAGCCGGATAGAAAGCCGCGTTGGTACGAGGACTTGGATCACTGAAGCCATTAGATCTGGAAATAATATCCAATTGATTAAAGACTTGTATAGAACTATCTTTGCGGACGGCATATTGCTGATAAATTCTTCCTGTCACTCTTTTTTCTGTAGTGGTAACGCCTTTTAACCCTACTTTTGACAGATCGTAATCATACAAATCATTATTTGTAGAATCTTTAATATCCGGAACAATTCCACCCTGATCATAATGCAAATGACTCATAGAGATTACCTGTCCCAATAATTGATAACGTGCATTTTTAGAATAATAACGACTGGTTAGTCCAAAGCCCCAGTCCCCCGCCTGACGGTCAGAGGTATTGACAGCGCCCAATAATTTTCGTGAACCCATGCGGCGGATAATTGCCGTCATGTTCCACCTTGATGTGATGTTTCTTGAATGTGTCACGTATATGCGTTGCTGACCTTTGGAGCCCTGCACATAATCTAAAGAAGTAAAAGGAGAACGAGTATCCATGTAACGAACGGAGTCCGGAAGGACAGCAAAATCATCAAAAGCTGTAAATCCATAACGCGCACCGATAGTAACAGGAGTAACAGGAATGACGCGCCCTCTGGGTGTCAGGTAATTTCCAAGGTCTTGTGAATACACACCATTTTGAAATAAAGGCTGGTAAGACTGTAAGCCCGTGAGTGAGCTACTCGGATGAGTAAAACGACTACGGTTATAATACACATCTTCTCCCGTCTGTAGGATAACCGAAGCAGGATTGTATTTCATTTTGGTGGAATCATCTAAAATTTGCGCTTGTGCTGAAGACGCAACAAAGAAAGTCCACACAAAAAAAACGATGGCTAGTATATTTAGGAAAGGGAGTTTCACGAATTCAAAATTACTCAATTAATTTTAACAACGTCTTTACTATTCATCGCCTGTCGAATTTTTTGCAATAAAAAATCCTCCCCCTCTAAAAAGCAGACTTCGATAGGAATATAATATAAGGGAATCTCTTTCCACAATTCCCTTGTCAACCGGCTTAATCGTGCATAATCCTTTTCAGTCAATAGCACTCCGGTATCTTTTCCTGCCAGTTCCTGGTAAGTATTTAAAACCTTTATTGACTCTTCTTTAGTAAAATTATGATGGTCAGCATATTCCAAATGACCCATCAAACTATTTTGCGTTTGTAAATAGTCAACCAAAGGTTGAGCTTGAGCAATTCCGGTCACAAGCAGCCAACGAGACGGAACCCGGTCTGAAGGTGTTACGGCAACAACTTGACCATAGGAGAATTTAGAAAAGGCTACGGGTACAGATGGGGCGTAACGATTCAGCTTTTTTATAAATGATGAGCGTTCTTCCGGAGTGAGAGAATCCGGGCATTTAGAAACAATAATTGCATCAGCACGTTGTGCTCCTTTTCTAAATTCTCTTAATCTCCCAGCAGGAAAAGGATAATCATAAAAGAAAGGGCGATTGTAATCGCACAATAAAATCATGACATCAGGTTGAATCGCACGGTGCTGAAAGACATCATCCATTAGTAAAAGATCCACTTCAGGGTATAGGGTATGAATCTTTTCTGCGGCAGGTACTCTTTTTTCTCCAACAGTCACTTTTACGAATGTTCCGAATTTCAGGAAAAATTGCCAAGGTTCATCTCCAGCCAAGGTTGCATTCATGCTTTCATTGACCGTTAAGAATCCATGGGTTTCGCGACCATATCCCCTGCTTAATGTGGCAATATTTTTATCCTTAAATTTCCGAATCAAATACTCGATATGAGGTGTTTTACCAGTCCCTCCTACTGTAATATTTCCTATACCGATAGAAAAACAAGCTGATCGGTGCGAATGAAATACATTCAAATCATAAAGCAACCCTCTCACTTCGACAAAAAAGCCATATATTTCTGCGAATGGATATAAAATAAAGATTAAAACTCTCTTCACCCCTTAATTGACTATATTCTGCTTCAAAAATAGGTATTTGTTTTACTAAACCCCTAAACAAGGCAAAATTAAACACAATTACTGCTTCAAATCATTGCATAACATAATCGAGTATAAAACGTATTTACATGAATCACAGCTATTAATATCATTAAAGCATCTCACTTTTATCCTTTAAGACAATGGAAACAGATATGCCCAAACAGGCAATTACAAAGAGGATACCGCTACTTTTTCTTAAAGTTCTTGCGGTAGTCGTTTTACATTGTACACAACAGATCGCATCGGCTCAAACCCTTACCAATTATACTTTGGGATCCGCTTCTGGTACCTTTACTGCCTTGGCAGCTGCAACCAATCCTGCCCTTACAGCAGGATCTGTAGATGATGGTTATTTTAACAACCTACCGATCGGTTTCAACTTCTATTATATGGGAGTGCGCTATACGACCGTTTCAGCCAGTACCAATGGTTGGATTTCTCTTGGCTCTGCCATTTCTAATTCTGAAACTGCCAATAACCTTACTTCAGGTAGCACCTCAAGACCTGTACTCGCTCCACTTTGGGATGATTTAAGCATTGTGGCAGCGACGAATGTATCTTACCTTACCAATGGAAGTGCACCAAACAGAGTATTTACCATACAATACTTGAATACTAAATGGCAATACAACGCAGCCGCTGCAGGTATTGACTTCCAAGTTAAGTTAGCAGAGGCCACAGGTATCATTACGTTTGTTTACAGAGACCAAGCCGGTGCATTAAATGGTGCTGGAGCATCCGTAGGAATTACGTCTACCGCTACAGGATCGGGATCTTTTCTTTCCCTTAATAAAATTACGGATAATACAGCAACGGTAAGCTCTACTGTTGAAACGACTAACATCAGTGCGAAGCCAACGACAAGCGGTCAGACCTATACGTTCACACCTCCTGCTCCAACTGCGCCGACCAGTTTAACATTTACCAATGTGGCCGCTACCTCCATGACATTGAATTGGGTAGACAACTCGTCGAATGAAACCAATTATCTGGTATACTATTCTACCGATAACATTACGTTCACGCTTTACAGTACCTTACCGGCAAATTCAACCTCTGCCGCACCAACAGCGTTAACACCATCCACTACTTATTATTGGAGAGTATACGCCTTGGCGGAAAGTTGGAGCACCTCTATAAACGGCACACAAGCTACCGTATGTGCTGGTCCGGCTATTTCACAAGTGCCCGTTACAGGACTTATCGCACGTTATAAACTGGATGGTAACGCCAGTGATGATTTGAATATTAATCCAGGATTTTTTCAAAACAATCCTACACCAACAACGGACCGTTTTGGCATTGCCAATAAAGCCTACTTGTTCAATGGCAGCACACAATTCATGGCAACAACCAATTCCTATGTGAATCCTACCAACCATTCGTTAAGTGTTTGGTTTAACACTACTTCCACGGTTGGCGGTCGTATAGCGGGTTTTGGTGATTCCAGAACAGGATTAAGCGGAAACCACGACAGGATGCTGTGGTTGGATGATGACGGTAAAATAAACTTCTGTGTGAATCCTGGTGGTGTAGGTTATGTACTTTCGAGTATTACAAACAACTATAACGATGGAGTATGGCATCATGTAATCGCTACTTGTTCTTCTACCAATGGTATCAAATTGTACATGGACGGAGTGCTAGTAGCCAGTAATGCGTCTGCCTTGGGAGGACAAAACTTTACCGGTTATTGGAAATTAGCCTGGGAATCGGTTGGTTGGAATCCGCCTTCAACCAACTTGTTCTTTACCGGTGCACTCGATGATTTCCTCATCTACAGCAAAGAATTAACCTCAACGGAAGTCACTTCTATTTATAACAATCCTGACGGAGCAGGAAGCAATAGTCCTGTTTGTAACGGAGGAACATTAAACTTGACCTCAGCGACTGTTAGTGGTACTCCTACGTATTCCTGGACAGGTCCTAATACATTTACCTCCGGTAGTCAAAATCCTTCGGTCACGAATATGAGCAGTTTGAATGAAGGTACCTATACCTTAACCGCGTCTGCAACTGGTTGCGCAACAACAACTGTAGCATATACCATTGGGAAAATTAATTACAACCTAGGTCCAGCCATTTCACAAGTACCTGCCACAGGTTTACTGAGTCGATATAAACTAGACAATAGTCCCAAAGACGAACAAAATATCAATCCTGCCAGTTTTCAAGCCTCACCAGTTGCAGGCTCTGACCGCTTTGGGATTGCGAACAAAGCCATGGTATTGGATGGAAGTTCTCAGTATATATCTACTTCTACACAGTATATCAACCCTGCTAATTTTACCATTTCCATTTGGTTTAAAATAGGCACTTTAACAGGAGGAGATTTGGTAAGCTTTGGTACAAACAAAACAGGACTCAGCGGTCAACACGATCGTGTATTGTACATGAATAATGCTGGACAAATTTATTTT
>JAQBNS010000121.1 GCA_028288405.1 Chitinophagaceae bacterium | reverse complement strand
CAGTTTGCAGAAATTGATGAGCTCAATAAAAAGCTCGCTCCCTTTGTCGTCTTTAAAGGCATTGAGTCGGACATTCTCAACGATGGGGCATTAGATTATCCGGATGATCTCCTCAAACAATTTGATTATGTCGTTGCTTCGGTGCACTCCAACTTAAAAATGGACGAAGAAAAAGCCATGATGCGTTTGATCAAAGCCATAGAAAATCCCTATACCACTATGCTTGGCCACATGACCGGACGTCTGCTATTACGCCGTGAGGGTTATCCGCTCGATACTTATAAAATCATCGATGCCTGTGCGGCCAACAAAGTCATCATCGAGTTGAATGCCAATCCTCATCGCTTAGACATCGACTGGCGCTTTTTGGATTATGCACAAGAAAAAGGAGTACTCATCAGTATCAATCCGGACGCTCACGAACAAGCAGGTATACTCGATACACATTACGGTGTCATCTCTGCGCGCAAAGGAGGATTATTAGTGCAAAACACCTTCAATACATTGCCCCTCGGCGACATCAAAGACTATTTTACCACAAAGAAAAAATAATCCCCTTGAAGAAAGTTCTGATCATTCGTTTTTCCTCTATCGGTGATATTGTATTGACAACGCCCGTTGTACGTTGTATAAAAAAACAACTCGGATATGAAGTACATTTTTGTACCAAAGAAAGCTACAAAAATATAGTGGCCAACAACCCTTATGTAGACAAAGTACATATTCTAAAAAACAGTATTTCCGAACTCACCAAAGAACTACAAAAAGAGAAGTTCGATTATGTCATCGACCTTCATAAGAACCTACGGACACTGCGAGTAAAAAGTAAATTGAAGGCGCCGGCTTACAGTTTCGACAAACTGAACATTCAAAAATGGTTGATGGTACAATTCAAAATCAACCGTCTTCCCGCGATACATATTGTAGATCGCTACTTAAAAACAGTGGCTTCCCTTGGAGTAGAAAATGACAACGAAGGGTTGGATTATTTTATTCCGGAAAAAGACAACGTCATCTTAAGCAGTTCCGGCGATTTTAAAGCGGGCAATTATGTGGCCATAGCCATTGGCGCACAACATGCAACCAAACGATTGCCCTTGCATAAACTCATTGAGCTTTGTACCAATATTCCTTCTCCTATCATTCTTTTAGGAGGGAAAGAAGATGCAGATACCGCAGAACAAATTATGGCTGCACTTCCAGAACGCGCGGATATTTTTCAAGGTTGCGGAGCATTCAATCTCAATCAATCGGCTTCCATTATAAAACAAGCCAAAACCGTAGTGTCCCATGACACAGGGTTAATGCACATTGCAGCCGCTTTTAAGAAAGAGATTTGGAGCATCTGGGGAAATACGATTCCGGAATTTGGCATGTATCCTTATCAAACACACCACCACGTCATCGAAAGAAATAATTTATCGTGTAGACCTTGTTCCAAAATCGGATACCAACGTTGTCCGAAAAAACATTTTAAATGCATGGAAGAACAGGATCTGAGTTTTGCGAAAGAATTGTAGTTTTTATTTTTAAATACCTTCTCATGAGAATATATTTCTTAGCCTTCGTATGCTGCTTAGCGACTGTCCTTCCAGCAATTGCTCAAAAGGCCAATGTACCAGGATTAAACTCCATGAAAAAATCGAACCAGTACATTGAAAAGAAAGAATATGACAAAGCGCTCCTGCACATTAATCACGCGCTTAAAAAAGATTCTCTTAATCCTTTTTACTATTATACCCGAAGCGTTATTTTTTTTTATCTCAATGACCTGGATAAAGCAATAGCAGATGGACAAAAAGCAATAGCTATTGACCCGAAAGAGTCGGGCTTCTATAGTGGATTGGCTGTTTTATACCAGAAAAGAGCTCATCCTTCAGACTCCAGTTTAATTGTTTACTATTATAATGAAGCATTAAAATTAGACCATAATGATTATACCGGCTATTATAACAGAGGACTCTTTTTGCTAAAACAAAACAAATCAAAAGAAGCACTGGATGACTTTTATAAGGCACGAAAACTAAATCCTTCTACATCTGAGATTCATTATCAGATAGGCATGACTAAAGCATTCAACTTGCATTATTATTCTGATGCCGTAGCCGATTTCGACAAAGCCATTGAATTAAATCCTAACGAGGCAGAATGCTATAGAGCCAGAGGTCTATGTTTTTATGAATTAGGAGATATAGCCAGATCAACTAAAGATTCCGAAAAGGCATTTGCTCTTTCACCGGATGATTCTGGTGTTTTACTTTTAAAAGCGAGTTTATATGAAGTTACAGATAAAGTACCTGAGGCGTTAAAACTGCTGGATTATATCATAAGTAAAGACACATTGGAATGGCAAGCCTATAACAATCGTGGAATCATTAAATTATTTTGGATCAAAGAATATGAATCAGGAATCCTTGATCTGCAAAAAGCACTGCTGCTTAAGCCTGATGCTTTAATGATACACAACAACATTGGGTTAGGATATTCAACGTTAGAAAAGTATAGTGAAGCTATAAAAGAATTTGATTTAGCAATAAAAGAAATGCCTGAATCATCTTATGCATACAACAACAGGGGGTATGCAAAATTTAAAATGAACGATAAAGACGGTGCCTTTGCCGACATCTTTCAATCTATAAAACTAGATCCCTCCAACAGTTATGCATTCAGGAATCGTGCTCTTATTTATATTGAATTAAAGAAAACAGAAGACGCCTGTCTGGATCTAAAACGCGCTCAGGAATTAAAGTTTGAAGTCTTTTATGGAACTGAAGTAAAAGAGTTGATCGATAAATATTGTTCAAAATAAATTAGAATCGCACACCCACCTTCACTCCCATTTGAACAGTCGGAACAAACTCTATTATTTTTTCTACTTCGTCCGTTGTAACAGTTGGCGGATTACCATAGTAATATTCGGTTTTCGTAGTTTCGTAATGATAGACTTGAGTCGTTACATTTCGACAGCTCAAACCGGCATACGTATCAAACTCCAATCCTATTTTCCCTACCACTACAATTTTTCTAAATCCAAATAGAATTTTTAATCCATAGGAATTTTGATCGATGCCCACTGAATCCTTATAGTTGTTAGAACCAAACGTTCGGCCGTCTCCATCCCGCCAGGAGATAATTCCATGATCAAACGAAGAGTTTCTTATAAAGCTGACAAAAGAAATATAGTACTTTCCTCTTCCCAAATCAAAGACAGGTATTTTAGTGGCAAGTCCAATATAATAACTTTCTGTGAAAGGCATAACCATGATCTCCTTCGACGGACCATTTCTATCCCATTGACGTTGGTTGGTATAGGTATGACTTGAATAATAAGCAGGCTTGTAACCTATCTCTATTCCCAGACTGATTCCTTTGTAGATGTTGCGATGGTATTCTAAACGAGACTCGCCGATCAATAAACTAGACAACTCCAGCGTCACTGAATTTTTAAACCGCACCGTATTTCTATAATTATGTGCACGACTGGAATCGTAACTTCTTCTTTTATTCTCTGCTATAGTAGAATCAAGCAACCACTGTGCACGAATCTTATCTTTTCTGATGGTTAATTTTCTTTTTCTCTCCTCTTCTACAAAAATTCTTCTTTCTTCCCTTTTAAGTGCAGCCATTTCTCTTTCTATCTCTAACAGCTGCCGATCCACAGACAAGCGCTTAGCTGCTTCTGCTGAATCTAACCTACTGACGATAGGCATGGAAACGTATACGCTATCAAAATTCATCATCACTTTTTTCTCTACAAAACGATAAGGAGATTGTGTCATCACATCGATGGCAAAAGGGATATTGACATAAGGAAAAGTAGCGGGAACGTCCAATAACAACCAACGCCATTCATATTTATGATCCAAAAAATAAGTTCTATCCTCATACCCTTGATAAGTAAAAACAATGTCCAACGGTTTCTTCGTTGGCAGTTTGACAAATAAAGGCGTAGTACCTATGACCTTGTCTTTAACTTTCACCGTTGCTCCCTGTGGTTTAGAATCGATGGAGATCTCTTGTTTCGTGCCATTAAAAATGGTGGCGCAACTGCTGCAGAAGAATGAAACACAGAAAAAAGAGAATGAGACTTTATAGAAGGAGTTCATGCACGAAAAATTAAAAAGGGCTTGCCGTAATGTATTCAAAGATACTATTAAATAAAATACAATGCAAGCATTGTATTTTATTTGCATTAACGGTTCCACATAAAACAACAGCCCTTATCCTAATAGAATAAGGGCTGTCAACTATCGCTCTCCGGTCTCTTTCTCCGCTCTTCTATTATTGTACAATCACTTTTCTGGATACTACAGTAGCACCGTCCTGTCGGACATACACAACATACAAGCCCGGTGATAAGGCTCCTATATTTACAGACTCTATTTGCGAAGTGGATGTTACATCGTAAGAATTTCTCAAGCGCTCAGTGCCTAATATATCAGTGATCACAACATCCACTTTTCCTGTCGGCATAGCATTCATTGTAATGTCCATATGATCATGCGCAGGGTTTGGGCTAATGACAAAATTCTTTTCCAATGCATTTTCCACAGATGTTACCAACCCACAATTCAATACGTCTCTGCGCATGAGGTTGTCGATATAATAAGTGTCCGTAGTATAGGTATTAGCCCGGAATAAAAAAGTAAACTGATCAATGGTTGTTGGTGCAGTTCCCAGATCCGGCCTGCTTTGCAAAGTAAATTTTAATCTCTCCCATTGGTTCTGCACCGTCGTAACCGCTCTAAAGACTGCTCTCCTACCGGATGGATAGGCTGATGATACTCTGGCCTTATTTTCAAACTGCCAAAGTATTTCTGAACCAACGGGTGCTGCTGTGTATATATCCATAAATAAAACATCGTTGCCATTTTCATAGTCAGCAGAAGTTGGTAAGAAGTTGACATCGTATTTCAACACATCATACTGTTCACTTGGGTTTCTTTTATAAAGCGCAACGGTGGATGAGCCATTCACTCCATTGCCCCCGGGATTGCCGGCAGACGCATTGTATGATACACCAGTAGTAGCCGTAGAATAATAAAGCAAAGTATTGGATTCAAAATCATCAAAGTATACATCACACCCGTTGGGAATAATATTTACCGTTTTAACGAAAGTATACGTACCACATGTTCCTATAACAGCATCTACAGAAATATCGCCACCGGTAGTACCCCACGTGATACTAACGGTATTGGTACCTTGTCCGCTCACGATCGTAGCATCAGTAGGAACAGTCCAGACATAAGAAGATGCCGTTCCATTGGTTATGGTATACGTATAAGTTTGTCCTGCTATGGCTTTAGTAGCACCTGTGATGTGCAATGTATTGGGACTACTGTATACTCTCACATAATCGACTTCCAGGCTTTGAGGAAAAACGGTGGAACCGTTGGGGTTACCACCAAAATTACCACCGACCGCTAAATTCAAAATAATGTAAAAATCCTGATCAAAAGGCCAGGCATAAGATCCGAGATCTGTTTTGGTTACTGTATAAAAGTTGACATCATCTATATACCAACTGATGGTATCCACTTTCCATTCCACCGCATAGATGTGAAAATCAGCGGACAAATCATCCAACCCTGAATAGGCAGCTCCCTTGTACTTGTGATCTGTTGTTGCATCTGTTCCGTAATGTATAGTTCCATAATCAGTCTTTACGTCACTGCCTTTCATTTCCATGATATCAATCTCTCCGCTGCGCGGCCATCCTCCATACACAGAAGATTGCGGCATCATCCAAAAGGCAGGCCACAAGCCTTGTGTTTTAGGCAATTTCATTCTGGCTTCCATTCTTCCATAAGTAAACGAACGCTTACCACTTGTCCAGATCTTGGCAGAAGTGTAGTTTTCGGAACCATAAACTTCCTCCAACGCTGTAATGACAAGGTTACCGCCTTGCAGTGACAAGTTCTGTGAACGGCTGGTATAATTCTGCAATTCATTGTTGCCATAACCTCCG
The DNA here is from genome assembly GCA_028288405.1 of Chitinophagaceae bacterium. GTDB lineage: Bacteria > Bacteroidota > Bacteroidia > Cytophagales > Cytophagaceae > JACMQM01. The sequence continues at coordinate 20,971 of JAQBNS010000121.1, read as the reverse complement.
CCACCTGTTTGAAACGACCAATCGGACATATTCAATGAAGCCTGATCAAATTCATCAGACCATACCAGTGTCGGACATTGTTGTGCTTTAGCTGCAAAAGAAGCAATCATGTATAATGCAATACAAGTGATTGTTCTAAGACTTATAAGAGTTAATTGTGTCATACTAAGTTTTTTAAATGCTATAAATTATTCAACTACTTGGATCATCCTGTCTAACACTTGTATCATATACGGTAAATCGCAATACGTAGACCTGTAAAATGTCAAAAGGTCTTGTCCTGCATGGCAAAAACCATACAGGACAAGACCTTTTGAATAAACGAAAGAGTGTACGTTATATTTTCGTAACCCCTACCGCATTTAATCCTTTTTTTCCTTCTGTCACTTCAAAGCTAACCTTGTCATCTTTTGTTACAGGACCTTTCAACCCTGAAACATGTACGAAGTATTCCTTTTGAGTACCATCTTCTAAAACAAAACCATACCCTTTTGATTCATTAAAGAACTTTATTATACCTGTTTGCATACCGATTAAAATTTGTATTCTACCTACATAATTTATAAAAAAAAGGAAAATAGAAAAAGATTTTATGTCATTTATTTTCAAAGTGCACAAAAAAAAAGCCCGCAATTCACATTTGCGGGCTTTTTATAGTGCTTGTACCTCTTATTTCAAGAGGTATTCCTTCAAATCTTTAAACTGATTGCCCATCGGAACAGAGACTTTTTTCAATTTCCCGGCAGCTTGCAAGCTTTCAGGAATCTCAATATTCTTTCCGATGACATCATTTACCACTTCTATGAATTTTGCAGGATGAGCTGTAGAAAGGAAAATACCCGTTACATCTTTCGTAGAATTTTCATTCATGTAAGCGCGCAATCCCAGATAAGCCACAGCCGTGTGAGGATCTAAAACATAACCCGTTGCATCGTATACTTTTTTAATGATCTCTTCTGTTTGTTCATCGGTAAAATATTTACCGGTAATGTCTGCACGAATGGCTTTTATATCTTCATTGTAGAAAGCCACCAAACGCTGATAGTTACTAGGATTACCAACATCCATCGCATTCGATATCGTTCGTACAGAAGGTCTTGGGTTGAATACACCGGATGCCAGGTAATCAGGAATGACATTATTAGCATTGGTTGTCGCTACAAAATGAGCAATCGGCAAGCCCATGCGTTTAGCAATCAAGCCTCCGCAAAGGTTTCCAAAGTTCCCGCTTGGTACGCTAAATACAACATCCTTACCTAATTTCTTTACTTGCGCATAGGCATAGAAATAGTAAAATGACTGCGGAATCAAACGACTGATGTTGATTGAATTCGCAGAACTCAAATTAAATTTTGCATTCAAATCCGCATCCAAAAACGCTTCCTTCACCATGCGTTGACAATCGTCAAACGTACCTTGCACTTCCAACGCCGTAATGTTACCACCCAGCGTAGTCAATTGTTTTTCCTGCAAGTCACTTACTTTACCACTCGGATAAAGAATGGTGACATGAATACCAGGCATGTTATAAAAGCCTTGCGCCACAGCTCCTCCCGTATCACCGGAAGTTGCCACCAGAATATTAATATCTTGTTTGTCTTTTGCCAAATAGTAAGACATCACTCTGGACATGAAACGTGCACCGAAATCTTTGAACGCCAAAGAAGGTCCGTGAAACAATTCCAATACATACATGTTATCCTGTACCTTCACTACCGGTGCATCAAAAGAAATCACATCGTCAATGATTTTCTTCAAATCGGTTGAAGGTATGTCATCACCGATCAAAGCTTTGGAAACTTCGAAAGCAATTTCAGCAAAACTCTTTTGTTCGATGGTATCAAAAAATGATTGCGGCAACGTTGGAATTTCTAATGGCATGTATAATCCATTATCAGAAGGCAATCCTTTGAACAAAGCCTCTTTGAAGGAAACTTCAGGCACTGATTTTTTTGTACTGTATAATCTCATTTATATGTAGTATTAATTCTAATGAAAGTAATCCGCTTGAGTTGTTAAGAAGATTATAGATGAATTTAATTGTGTTTGTTAATCTATAGTTGGGCGTGCCCCTGCGGGTCGGGCTTTCCGCTACAAGTCCTCACTCCGCTTCGCTGCGTTCCGGGCTTTTCGCTTCAATCCCTCACGCAATTATCCCATTACTACAGGCCCTTGGTGATTAACTTCTGACACATACGTTTCAGAACCTATTCCTATTTTCTTGAATGCGGCAGCCATGGCTTCAGCAATTTTATTCGCTTTATCTAATGAATCACTCAATGCAAATATTGATGGACCGGAACCAGAAATTCCTGCACCGATAGCTCCTGCATGCAAAGCACTTTCTTTTACGCTGTAGAAACCTGGTATCAATCCTGCACGCGCCGGTTCTGCTACGACGTCTTGCATGGAACGACCGATCAAACCAAAATCCGATTTCATCAAACCCACTACAAGACCTGCAACGTTACCCCATTGTGTTACTGCTGTACCCAAAGGAATTTCCTTTGGTAAAGCATTTCTCGCATCCTTCGTTTGCACTTCCACATGTGGATGTACCAAACTGCAATACATGCCTTTCGGTGTATTGATGCGTACAATCTCCAAAGGATTATAACTTCTTACCAGTACAAATCCTCCGTATAAACAAGGTGCGACGTTATCTGCATGTGCTGCACCGCAAGCGATCAATTCTCCTTCCATCGCGAAAGGAAGCATTTCTTCTACAGTCTTATTTAATCCCAATAATTTATCAACGGCAAACACACCTGCCACAGAACTCGCTGCGCTGGAACCCAAGCCACTACCCAAAGGCATGTGCTTGAACAATTCGATTTCCAATCCTTGTTTGATGCCGTATTTTTCCAAATACTTAATGACCGGAATACTGACCGTATTAAAATTCGGATCAAGTGTTAAGCGACCGCCATCACCGTGTATCGCTTTAATGACGATTTTATCAGTATTGGTTTTACGCAAAACAATTTCATCACCCGGATTGTTGACGGCAAAACCAAGCACATCAAAACCACAAGTCACATTGGCCACCGTTGCCGGTGCAAACACGCGTATCGAATCCGATCCCGCCATGAGATTACCCTTTTAAATAATTACTGATGCTGATGATTTCAGCAAATACTCCAGCTGCGGTTACTTCCGCTCCTGCACCAGGGCCTTTGATCACCAAAGGTCTTTCTTTATAACGCTCTGTTGTGAAAGCAATCATGTTATCACTTCCTGACAAAGAATAAAAGGCATGGTTAGCATCTACACTTTGTAAACCAACACTGGTCTTCCCATTATCGTATTTGGCAATGAAACGCAATACTTTACCTTTTTTATCGGCATCGTCACGCAGCTTGGCAAACACGTGATTGTTTTTCTCTAACTCTACAAAGAAGGCATCGACCGTTTTTGCTTTGCGGCAAGATTCCGGTAAGATATTTTCTACTTTCACTTCGTCAAACTCCAATTCCGCTCCGGCTTCTCTCGCCAGGATCAAAATCTTACGCGCCACGTCCATTCCGTTCAAGTCGTCGCGTGGATCTGGTTCGGTGAAGCCTTTTTCTTTTGCTTCTTTCACGACATCGCTGAACTTCTTATCGCCTTTGAAGGTGTTGAAGATATAAGACAATGTACCGGATAAAATCCCTTCAATCGTTAGGATACGGTCACCGCTGTATTTTAAATCTTTCAAGGTATTGATGACCGGAAGACCGGCACCTACGTTGGTTTCGTACATAAACTTCACACCGGAATTGAATGCTGTTTGGTGAAGCTTGGTATAATTTTTAAACGGACCTGAATTAGCCAGTTTGTTTGGTGTTACGATAGAAATTCTATTTTGCAGTAACTCATCGTAAAACGCCACCACGTCTTTGCTGGATGTGTTGTCAACAAATACAGTGTTCGGCAAGTTCAACGCTTTCATTTTTTCAACGAAAGTCGACAAGTTAGACTTTACTCCCTGATCGTCTATTTTAGTCGCATAAGAAGATAAAGAGATACCGTTTTCAGCAATCAACATTTTCTTAGTGTTCGCTAAACCGATCACATTGATTTTCAAATGCAATTCTTTCTGCAAGTAAGATTGTTGTTTCTGAATCTGCTTCAACAACGTAGCACCGATTAAGCCAAGGCCAACGACAAACAAGTTTACCGTTTTAGTATCGGCTAAGAAGAACGATTGATGAATAGCGTTCAATGCTTTAGACAAATCCTTTTTCTCAATGACTACAGACAAGTTTAACTCCGAAGAACCTTGAGCAATCGCCACCACGTTCACGTTGTTCTTACCCATAGAGTTGAACAGCTTCGCAGAGATACCAGGCGTCTTGCGCATGTTGTCACCTACAATAGCCAGTATCGCCAATTCATTGCGAAGAATAGCCGGTTCGATTTTTTTAGCCTGCACTTCTACAGCAAATTCTTCATCAATAGCCGTCTTCGCTTTCTGCGCTTCTTTGCCGTCTACTACCAGACAGATGGAATGTTCAGAAGAAGCTTGTGTGATCAAAATCACGTTCACTTTATAACGAGCCAGAGCGCTGAACAAACGGGCAGAAACACCTGCTACGCCGACCATGCCGCTACCTTGTAAAGTAACTAGTGTAATATTCTCAATAGAAGTAATACCCTTGATCATGTAATCCGTCTCCTTAGACTTCTCACTGATTACAGTTCCTTCAAAAGTAGGATTGAATGTATTCTTGATCCAGATCGGAATTTTCTTCGCGAATGCCGGAGCCAATGTCGGAGGATAAATCACCTTCGCGCCAAAGTGCGACATTTCCATCGCTTCTACATAAGAGATAGAAGGCAAGGTAAAGGCAGATTTCACTTTTCTCGGATCGGCAGTCATCATGCCGTCTACATCTGTCCAGATTTCAATAGCTTCCGCATCTAACGCAGCACCGAAAATAGAAGCCGTATAGTCTGAACCTCCACGACCTAAAGTAGTGGTTTCATTTTTATCGGTAGAACCGATGAAACCGGTAGTCACGATATTGCCTTTTGCATTTTCAACAAAGACCTGAATGTATTTGTGGGTCAACTTTACGTTGACTTTTGCATAACCAAAATTATCGTCTGTTTTTACCACTTCTCTGGCATCCAGATGAACGGTCTTAATGCCCGACTGTTTCATGTATTCCGCAACGATATACGAAGAAAGACGTTCTCCGAAACTTTGCACCAGATCAAGCGTACGTGGAGATAATTCCTTCAATAAAAAGACACCTTGCAATAAATCTTCCAATTCACTGATCTGTAATTTTACCTGAGCAATAGCTTTGCTTTGGAATTTAGTATCGAGAAGAGATTTGACAGCATGGACGTGCTTTTGCTCAATCTCTTTTATCAAATTTTTATACGAACTGTCCGTCTGAGCAGCCTTGTTTCCAACTTCAATTAACAAATTGGTAACACCAGTCATTGCTGAAAAAACAACCACATACCTCTTCTTGTACGTTTTCAGGATCTCAACAACCTTGCGGATGTTCTCTACAGATCCTACGGAGGTACCTCCAAATTTTAAAACCTTCATAACCTGTTTGGGCCTTATGTATAGTAAATAGCAGGCAAAAATAGAGGTTCTCGGCTGTTTTTCATAAGAAATCACGATTTATATTGAGCGCAGGAATAAGTCGCAGATGGAACTTTCAACTGCTCTTCATTGTCTATTCAAGCAGACAGGCTGCTGAATGAGACCAAAATAAACCGAGTGAATACTTTGAGTATTTCTCAAAAAAAGCTACCTTTCGTCCCTATTTTAAGTCAATGACTGTGAACAATACATATTCTCATTTGTCAAGAATCATCCCCAGATTCTTACCTAGGCCCTAGGCCGCACAGTCCTTGTGCTAGCCTACGGAGCTAGTATTCCTATCCCACAATACCATACTCATTTATTTAATTTATTCTGTTGCTATCTATACCTGTGTTTCAGGTTTCAGAATGGAAGAATTCAAAGTTCAAGTTGCCAACGAAGGGCACAAGCATTTGGCAGAAGCCATTTGTAAAGAAATGGAAGAAAGCGCAAAGGCCAGAGGAACGGGTATTGCAAAGCGTAATCCTGATTACATCCGTCAAAAGATGGAAGAAGGGAAAGCGATCATTGCTACCACCAAATCCGGCGAGTTTGCAGGCTTTTGCTACCTTGAAACATGGGGACACGGGAAATATGTGTCCAATTCAGGACTGATTGTTTCTCCTAAGTTCCGCAAAAGCGGCTTGGCGACAAAAATCAAGATCAAAGCCTTTAACTATACACGCAAAAAATATCCTGACGCTAAGTTGTTCGGATTGACAACCAGTGCGGCAGTAATGAAAATTAACTCTGAATTAGGCTATCGTCCGGTTCATTTTACTGAACTGACTGACGACGAACAATTCTGGAAAGGCTGTTCAAGCTGTGTTAACTACGAAATCCTGCAAAGCAAAGACCGCAAACTCTGCCTGTGTACAGGGATGTTGTACGATCCGGTAGAAAAAAAGGAGAAGAAGTGGGACTTTATTAAAAAGTCCAAAATATGGGAACGTTTGCAACGCATAAAAGATGTAGTATTGCTTAAGCCTTTAAAGAGAATTGAAGGCATCAGCATAGAATTTAAAAGACTGTTCAAATTAAAATACCAATAGAAATGAGTAACAAAGTTGTTTTAGCATTCAGCGGTGGACTAGATACGACCTACTGCGTAAAATATTTGACCGACGAAAAAGGTTTGGAAGTGCATACTGCCATTGTCAATACAGGTGGTTTCAGCGCGGAAGAATTGAAAGACATAGAAAAGAAAGCTTACGAATTAGGTGTTAAATCGCATACTACACTTGACATCATTGATAAATACTACCAGGAATGTGTGAAGTTTTTGGTATACGGTAACGTATTAAAAAACAACACCTACCCGCTTTCGGTAAGTGCGGAACGTGTATTCCAGGCATTGGCTATCGCAGAACACTGCAAGAAAATCGGTGCTACTGCTGTGGCTCATGGCAGTACTGGTGCAGGTAACGATCAGGTACGTTTTGACATGGTCTTCAACATCTTAATTCCTAACGTAGAAATCATCACGCCAATCCGCGACTTAAAATTGTCAAGAGAAGCAGAGATCGAATACCTCAAAGCAAAAGGTGTTGTGCGTGACTGGACAAAAGCTCAATACTCGATCAATGTGGGTATTTGGGGAACAAGTGTCGGTGGCAAAGAAACCTTGACATCTAATCAATACTTGCCGGAGTCTGCTTTTCCTACTCAAGTGACTAAGACAGGTGAAGAGGAAGTAGAATTGACATTTGAAAAAGGAGAACTGGTTGGATTGAACGGAAAAAAATTAAAACCGGTAGAAGCAATTCAAGCATTGAACAAGATCGTAGCACCTTACGGTATCGGTCGCGACATACACGTGGGAGATACCATCATCGGTATCAAAGGACGTGTCGGTTTTGAAGCGGCTGCTCCTCTCGTGATCATCAAAGCGCATCATACCTTGGAAAAACATACGTTGACCAAATGGCAAATGTACTGGAAAGAACAATTGTCAGGCTGGTACGGCAACTTCGTACACGAAGGTCAATTCCTGGATCCGGTAATGAGGAACATCGAAACATTCCTGACTGAAACTCAAGTGAACGTAAGCGGCAAAGTAAAAGTCTTCTTAGCACCATACCGTTTCCATGTGGTAGGTATTGAATCTTCTCACGACTTGATGTCTTCTAAATTCGGAAGCTACGGAGAAATGAACAATGCATGGTCTGGTGACGATGTAAAAGGTTTCTCCAAAATATTCGGTAATCAAACGATGATTTACCATAAGGTAAATAGCGAAAAATAAGGTACGAGCCAGGAGGTACGAGGTACGACAATTGTCCCGGCAGGGACAACATCCCGGTAGCTCAGAGACGAAAGGAATTAAATTATGAAAAAGATTAAAGCAGGTGTCGTAGGTGGTGCGGGTTATACAGGCGGCGAATTATTACGCATCCTGGTGAATCATCCGGAGGTGGAATTATATTTTGTACACAGTAACAGCAACGCCGGAAATCCCTTGCACAAAGTGCACAGCGACCTTTTAGGCAGCACAGATATTTTGTTTACTGATCAATTGAAAGACGATGCAGATGTCATCTTCCTTTGTTTAGGTCATGGCGATGCAGCTAAATTTTTACAAGCCAATCCTCAATTGCTGAAAACAAAGATCATCGACCTGAGTCATGATTTCCGTTTGAATGCAGCAGGTAATGATTTCGTATACGGTTTACCTGAATTGCAAAAAGATAAAATCGCCAAAGCGCAACACATCGCTAATCCAGGTTGCTTTGCGACTTGTATTCAGTTGGCTTTACTTCCGTTAGCAAAAGCGAATTTATTGAACGACGAAATTCACATCTCTGCCATCACCGGTTCTACCGGTGCCGGACAAAGCTTAAGTACGACATCGCACTTCAGCTGGAGAAACAGTAACATGTCGGTGTACAAAGCATTCAATCACCAACACTTGAAAGAAATTGGTCAAAGCTTAAAAAGCTTACAACCTTCTCATGGAAAGAAAATAAATTTTATTCCTTACCGTGGTGATTTCACTCGTGGCATCATTGCTTCAGTTTATATCAAATCGGACTTAAGCCAGGAGGCTGCCGATAAATTGTACAGAGACTATTACAAAGACGCCGCATTCACACATGTCGCGCCTGAGAACATCGACCTGAAACAAGTTATCAATACGAACAATGCTATGGTTTTCGTAGAAAAACACGAAGACACACTATTGATCATCAGCATCATTGACAACTTATTAAAAGGTGCTTCCGGACAAGCTGTACAAAACATGAACATCATGTTTGGCTTAGACGAAAAAGCAGGATTAAAATTAAAAGCAAACGCATTTTAGTCGTTAGACGTTAGTAACAACAACTAATCACTACTAACATCTAACGACTAACCACTAACGTCTAATTATTATGAAAAACTTTGATGTATACCCACTTTTCAATATAGAACCCGTAAAAGCTCAAGGCTCTTACCTATGGGACAAAAACGGTGTGCAATACCTTGACCTTTACGGAGGCCATGCCGTAATCTCTATCGGACATTCACATCCCCATTATGTTCAGAAAATTTCTGACCAATTAAATAAAATAGGATTCTACTCTAACTCTGTTCAGATTTCTTTGCAAGAAGAATTAGCTGACAAACTAGGGAAGTTGTGCGGTCATGACGACTACCAACTGTTCTTGTGTAACTCCGGAGCAGAAGCAAATGAGAACGCATTGAAGCTCGCTTCTTTTCATAACGGTAAAAAGAAAGTGATCTCCTTCAAAAAAGGTTTTCATGGAAGAACTTCTTTAGCAGTTGCTGTTACTGACAATGCTTCGATTGTAGCTCCAGTCAATGCAACAGAAAATGCCATCATCCTTCCCTGGAACGATGAACAAGCATTGGAAAATGCATTTAAGAAGGAAGAGATTTCTTCTGTCATCATTGAAGCGATGCAAGGCGTAGGTGGTGTACATCTGGCTTCTGAATCTTTCTTAAAGAAAATCCGCACACTGTGTGATGAAAACAATGCGGTGTACATTGCAGATTCTGTACAAGACGGTTATGGTCGCAGCGGTAAATTTTATGCGCATGATTTTGCCGGCGTAAGCGCCGATATTTATACCATGGCGAAAGGCATGGGCAATGGTTTTCCGGTTGGAGGTATCGCAATTGCTCCGCACATCAAACCAAAACACGGTTTGCTTGGAACAACTTTCGGCGGTAATCATTTGGCTTGTGCTGCAGCTATTGCGGTGTTGGATGTGATCGCACAAGATAAGCTGATTGCAAATGCAGCGACTATGGGCGATTACCTAATGGCGCAATGTAAAACAATAGAAGGAGTAAAAGAAGTTCGTGGTCGCGGTTTGATGGTGGGGCTCGAATTGGAAATCCCATGTGCAGGTATCCGCAATACTTTATTAGAAGAGCATAAAATGTTTACCGGTTCTTCTTCAGATAAAAATACGATTCGTATTCTTCCTGCTTTGAACATTGGTAAAGCAGAATTGGATCAGTTTTTAGAAGCCTTTAAATCTGTGCTGTCAAAAGCATTGATCAGCTAGATGTATAAAATTGTTTTATTTTTTCTCCTCCTGATTACAGCCCATCTATCCTTTTCACAGGATAGCGATACGCTGGATCATTGGGTAAAATTAAAATATGATTTTAAATACGCGAAGAACGACTCGTTGTTTTGCAAACTACATAGTAAGCATGCTTATTCAGTCGATAAAATTTCTTCGGCTTATTACCTGGATGCTCATTTGTACGATTCATTGAAGCACATAGCAGTCGGCGATGTGACAGGGCCCTTTACTTCTAATACCTGGTTGAATGAAAGTACAGATTTAGAAAAGAACACGTTCATCCTTAAATTGGTAAAAATAGACAGCTGTTTTGAAGTGCGGGCGAGTCATATTTTATTTGAAGGCAGCGACTATAATAAACGAGAACGCAATCGTCATGTCGCAGATTCATTGCTGCAAAAAATACAAGGCGGTGTAACGTTTGAAAGTGTAGCCAAAAAATACGGTCACGACGGCACAGAATTCAACGGCGGAGACTTGGGCTGGTTCAAACAAGGAAGCATGGTGAAAGCATTTGATGCCGCCTGCTTCAATGCCAAGAAAGGAGATCTCTTCATCGTAGAAACTCCTTTTGGCTTACACATCGTAAAAATAACAATGGATAAAAGACCTCGTGTCTGTCAATACTATATTACACCTGTAGTAAAAATTATAAAAAAATAAGAATACAATGGAAAACTTCATTTCTGTTAAGGATGTCAAAAACATTTCTGCTCTGGTAAACGAAGCTCTGGAGTTGAAGAAAAATCCTTTTGCTCATAGCGAGCTAGGTAAGAATAAAACCTTGGGATTGATTTTCCTGAATCCAAGTTTGCGTACTCGCCTCAGCACACAGAAAGCGGCCTTGAACCTGGGCATGAATGTGATGGTGATGAACATGGACAAAGAAGGTTGGGCATTGGAAACACAAGATGGAGTGATTATGAATCACAACACGGTGGAACATATTCGCGAAGCGGCAGCCGTAATGGGAGAATATTGCGACATCATCGGTGTTCGTTCTTTCCCAAGACTGGTAGATCAGCACGAAGACTACTCAGAAGATTTCTTCAATAAATTCATCAAATATGCAGGTGTGCCGATTGTAAGTCTAGAAAGCGCGACTCTTCATCCTTTGCAATCATTGGCGGATTTGGTGACGATTGAAGAAACCAAAACTAAACCTCGTCCTAAAGTAGTATTAACCTGGGCACCTCACATCAAAGCCTTACCACAAGCAGTAGCTAACTCTTTTGCTGAATGGATGGTAAAGTCTGACGTGGAGTTTGTCATCACACATCCCGAAGGGTATGAACTGGCAAAAGAATTCACTGGTAACGCAACCATTGAATACAATCAGGACAAAGCTTTGGCTGGTGCGGATTACATTTACATCAAAAACTGGTCTTCGTATGAAGACTATGGTAAAGTGTTATCCATGGACAGTCACTGGATGATCACTAATGAAAAATTAAAATTAACTGACAACGCACAAGTGATGCACTGCTTACCGGTACGTCGCGGCATTGAATTGTCAGATGAAATATTAGACGGGCCTAACTCTCTGGTGATACAAGAAGCATCCAACAGAGTGTGTGCCGCTCAAGCCGTTTTGAAAAAAATGCTGGAGACAAACTTCAGTAAATAACATGGAAGAATTAGTTGTTATAAAAGTAGGTGGTAACATCATTGATAACGAAGAAGCGTTAAAATCTTTTTTAACGAACTTCTCCGCGATCAATAAACACAAAATACTGATCCACGGCGGCGGTAAAATCGCTACGGAGATCAGCAAAGGATTAGGCATTGAAGCGCAAATGGTCGACGGCAGAAGAATTACGGATGCGGAGACCTTGAAGATAGTAACGATGGTATACGGTGGTTTGATCAACAAAAACATCGTGGCCTCTTTGCAAACAAAAAAATGTAATGCCATTGGTTTGACCGGTGCAGACGGTGGTGTAGTAGTAGCCAATAAGCGACCCATTAAAAATGGTATCGACTATGGGTTCGTAGGAGATATCAAGGAAGTAAAATCGGCTGTGTTGACTACACTGATCAATGCAGGGTTCACTCCCATTATTGCTCCACTCAGTGTAGATGAAAACGGCAGCTTGCTAAATACCAATGCAGATACAATGGCTTCAGAAATCGCCTGCGCCATGAGCAAACAGTATAAAGTAAGTCTGGTTTACTGCTTCGAGTTACAAGGTGTATTGAGAGATTTCGAAGATAAAAATTCTGTCATCAACGAAATCAATCCTGAAACTTATAGTCAACTCAAAGGTGAAGGCGTAATCTCTAAAGGTATGATTCCCAAACTGGACAATGCTTTTGACGCCATTAACAAAGGAGTAAACGCGGTGATCATCGCTCATGCAGATAATTTATTAGCGATCATTAATGAACAAAAAAAGTTAGGTACTGTATTGAAAAAATAACAGGCCTTACATAAACTATAATTTTTATGGACATTCAGAAATTAAAATCAGATGCCATCGAACTGTTGAAGAACTTGATTCGCACAGAGTCATTTAGTAAACAGGAAGATAAAACAGCAGAAATCATCAATGCATTTATCAACGAGCGTGGTGTACCTACACACCGTTTGAAAAACAACGTATGGGCTTTCAACAAGCATTACGATGCGAAGAAACCTACTATCTTATTAAACTCACACCATGACACGGTAAACCCAAATCCAGGTTATACCAATGATCCATTCGATCCATTCGTAAAAGATGGAAAATTATTTGGATTAGGAAGTAATGATGCCGGTGGATGCTTAGTGTCTTTGATTTCTACTTTTCTTTATTTCTACGATAAAGAAAACTTAAACTACAACTTCGTCATCGCTGCCACAGCGGAAGAAGAAATTTCAGGTTTCAACGGATTGGAATTAGTCTATCCTGAATTGGGACCAATCGATTTCGCCATCGTAGGAGAACCTACTCTAATGGACATCGCCGTGGCTGAAAAAGGCTTAATGGTATTGGATTGCACCGCTCGTGGTAAAGCAGGACATGCAGCACGTGAGGAAGGAGACAACGCCATCTACAAAGCATTAAAAGACATTGAATGGATTCGTACCTATAAATTTGAAAACGTATCTCCACACTTAGGACCAATGAAAATGTCAGTAACCATCATCAATGCGGGTTACCAACACAACGTCGTTCCTGAAAACTGTACCTTCACTATTGACGTGCGCATCACAGAAATGTACCGCAACGAAGATGTATTGCGCATCATCGAAGAAAATATTGATTCCGATGTTGTCGCTCGTTCTGTCAGGTTAAGACCCTCTTTCATTGATCCGGATCATAAACTGGTAAAGGCAGCTATTAAACTAGGTGCAAAACCTTACGGCTCTCCTACTACTTCCGATCAGGCATTGGTACCGGTTCCTTCGGTAAAGATGGGACCAGGAAATTCCGGTCGCTCTCACTCTGCCAATGAATTTATTTGGTTAACAGAGATTGAAGAAGGAATAGAAAAGTATATTAAGATATTATCTGAATTAGTATAAAGAGTTGCTAGTTGTTAGTTATTAGTTGTAGTAAATACAACCTGATTAGCAACTAACAACTAGTAACTAACAACTAACAACTAGTTTTATGAAATTGTGGCAAAAAGACACCGAAGTCAATAAAGAAATAGAACGCTTCACCGTTGGTAAGGACCGTGAAATGGATTTGTTCCTGGCTCCTTTTGATGTGTTAGGTTCTTTGGCGCATACAGCCATGCTGGCAGATATTGGTTTGTTGGAAAAATCTGAAAAAGATATTCTTCACAAAGAGTTAAAGACTATTTATAAAGAAATCGCCAACGGAAATTTTACCATTGACGATGGAATTGAAGATGTTCACTCTCAGGTAGAATTGCTGTTAACAAAAAGATTGGGAGACGTAGGTAAAAAAATTCACAGCGGCCGTTCTCGCAACGATCAGGTTTTAGTTGATCTAAAATTATTTACCCGCCATGCCATTAAAGAAACAGTTGAAGAAGCAAAATCATTATTTGATTTATTGATTCAGTTGAGTGAACAATACAAGGACTATTCTCTTCCAGGCTACACACACTTTCAGTTGGCCATGCCTTCTTCTTTTGGCTTATGGTTTGGTGCATACGCAGAAAGTTTAGTAGACGACATGCACATGTTGCAAGCCGCTTATAAAATCTCCAATAAAAACCCATTGGGTTCGGCTGCAGGTTATGGTTCTTCTTTCCCTTTGAAACGTCAGCAAACGACAGATCTTTTAGGTTTTGAAGCACTTAACTTCAATGTCGTATACGCTCAGATGGGCCGTGGTAAGACAGAACGCAATGTAAGTTCTGCATTGGCTTCCTTGGCAGGCACCATTGGTAAATTAGCAATGGATGTGACGTTGTACATGAATCAAAATTTCGGTTTCATTACATTCCCGAATGAATTGACAACCGGTTCAAGCATCATGCCTCACAAAAAAAATCCGGATGTATTTGAATTGATTCGTGCAAAGTCTAACAAGCTCCAGGCATTGCCAAATGAAATCGCAATGATTACTGCAAACCTTCCATCCGGTTACCATAGAGATTTACAATTGATCAAAGAAAGTTTTGTACCTGCATTTGGTGAGATTACTGATTGCATCGCATTGACTAAATTCATGTTGTCCAATATCCAAATCAAGAAAGACATATTGAAAGACGACAAGTACAAATACCTATTCAGTGTAGACGTAGTAAACGATCTGGTAAACAAAGGAACACCTTTCCGTGATGCCTACAAACAAGTAGGAACATCTATAGACAACGGAACATTCAAACCCTTACACGATATCCAACATACGCATGAAGGCAGTATCGGAAATTTGATGAATAAAGAAATAACCGGTTTGATGGATAAAGTATTGAGTGGCTTTGAATTTTATAAAGTTGACGATGCGGTAAAAAAACTATTAGCATAAAGACATCCTTTAAAAGTAAAACAGGCCAGGATTCTGGCCTGTTTTGTTTTACTCCACCATGAGCAATTGATTAATTCATGACAAATATAGCGCTGGTGCAAGCGTCCACGCTTGTATCTGTAATCCTATAGAGCGTCTCGCTCGAGCCTCGAAATTAACTTGGACTCTTTCTTAATTCCTTACAAATACGTATCTTATTCTACGTATATTTTATTGTCTGAATTTTAAATCAACCGCTATGACTAGAAAAATTACTAATGCACTGATTTTTATTTTAACCATACTTGCTGCAGAATTAGTAGTAGAGTACGTAAAACACTTTCTTAAATTTAAAACAGGATTTCACGATAAGTATATATTGACATTGATTGGTATGGCTGTTATCGTGGCTGTGTACTATCCTGTATTTGGCTTTGTGCATTACCTTACAGAGAACCTGACTAAAAAATTCGTAAGTGCTTCTCAACGAAAAGCGGGTAATGAATTACTAGGAATAGTGATCGCCTTTTTAATCGGAGGAGGAATTCTTTTTCTGATTTATTTGCACGAATGGTACGGTATCACACTTTGGTAAGAACTATTTAGTCCAGATCAAAGTGGCTTCAGACTGAAGTTTATTTTTATCGATAGGAACTACTCCTACCTGCTCACACACTAAGCCACCGGCAAGGTTTGACAGTTGGGCGATCTTATCAGGAGATAAGTTCAAGGCACAACATAAGGCAGCAACACTTACCACAGTATCGCCGGCTCCCGATACATCTGCAATCTTACGGATATGCGCAGGAATGATACAAGCCGGTTCTCTTTCTTTTTTAATGAAAACACCTTTTTCAGAAAGTGTCAATAAAATCATTTTTGTATTCAGTAGCGCCGATAAATTGTCTACCGCTGCTTCGATGTCTTTATCTTCTGACAAACTTCCATCCCACTTCAAACCTTCTTTCATTTCCTTGCGGTTAGGTTTGAACAGTGTCACATTCTTGTAATGTAAAAAATTTCTTTTCTTCGGATCTACTACGGTAGGAATACCTTTTTGATTGGCCAGCTTTACAACAGATGCAATCAATTCTTCATCGATTACTCCTTTGTCATAATCTTCAAAGATGATGACATCACAGGTTTGCAACAAGGTTGTAATCTTCGTCAATAACTCTTTCTTGTCATTCTTAATGAGCGGTTGATCTGTTTCCTGATCTACACGCAACATGTGATGATGACCTGAAATAATACGGTGTTTAATGGTTGTAATACGTTCAGAACTTTGGTAAATACCTTCTGACGGAAGATTGTTTTGCGATAGTAACGATAAAAAATTATTCCCGTCCAGGTCATTTCCAACCACAGAACACAAATAAGGGATTGCTCCTAGAGCCTGCACATTGAGTGCAACATTCGCCGCTCCTCCCAATCTGGATTCGCGATTTTCTACCTGCAAAATAGGTACAGGAGCTTCAGGCGAAATACGATCGACTCTTCCCCAAAGGTAAGAGTCGATCATAACATCACCAATGACGAGTACTTTCAATCCTGCAAATGCAGTAAACAAAGCCTCTGTCGTGTATTCTTTTGTTATTGAAGTTTTGCCAGACATGCTTTAATTCTGTTAACCGCTTCAATCAGATTTTCATCAGAAGCAGCAAACGAAATACGAATGTTGTTTGGAGCACCGAAAGCATCACCACCTACAGTAGAAACAAAAACATCATTTAGAATAAACATAGACAACTCAGCTGCCGTGTTAATCTTCTGTCCGTTTACACTTTTACCTAAGTAAGCACTTACATCAGGGAAAGAGTAGAATGCACCTTGAGGTGTATTTACTTTCAAGCCTGGTATTTCTTTTAGCATACCTACTACAAGGTCTCTTCTTCTCAAGTAAGCTTTCGCCATTTCTTTAGGAGCGGTTAAATCTCCTTTGTAAGCAGCTACTGCAGCTTTCTGAGCAATCGAACAGGTACCAGAGGTAACCTGACCTTGAATTTTATCACAAGCCGCAGCGATTACTTTCGGAGCGCCGATGTAACCTACTCTCCAGCCGGTCATCGCATACCCTTTAGAGAATCCGTTCACTGTTACTACTTGATCTTTGATCTCTGCAATGCTACCGATACTGAAATGAGAACCTTCGAAATTGATGTACTCATAAATTTCATCGGCAATCACTACTATATTTTTATGCTTAGCTACTACTTCACCAATCGCACGCAATTCTTTTTCTGAAAATACAGAACCGGTAGGATTGCAAGGTGAAGAAAATAAGATCGCTTTCGTTTTTGGAGTAATGGCTTTTTCTAATTGAGCGGCTGTTACTTTGAAATCATTTTCCAAAGAGCCACTTACAATCACAGAACGTCCTTCCGCTAACTTTACCATTTCCACATAACTCACCCAGTAAGGAGCAAAGATGATTACTTCTTCACCCGGGTTCACAATGCTCAACAATACATTAGCAATAGACTGCTTTGCACCAGTAGAAACTACAATGTTCTCAGGACCAAAATCCAGATTGTTTTCTTTCTTTAGTTTATCTGCAATCGCTTGTCTCAAATCAGGGAAACCAGGAACAGGGCTATAAAAAGAGAAACCGTCATCGATGGCTTTCTTTGCTGCGTCTTTTACGTGTTGCGGAGTTTGGAAATCCGGTTCTCCTACGCTAAGACTGATTACTTTATGACCTTGAGCTGCTAATTCGCGAGCTTTTTTAGTCATGGCCAGCGTTTCTGATTCAGAAAGCGCATTTAATCTGGCCGAAAGCAGGTTGGTATCTGTTGCCATTTAATTTGTAAATAGTTTGTTTTTCGGAAGGCAAAAATAGCTAATTAAGCCCGTAAGAGCCAATAAAAATAGGGTATTTTAAAAGGGTATTTTACAAACAGCAAAGAAGGAAGGAGAAGGCCAACAAGGACTGTCTCATTTCAATGTACTTTCTCAACATTCCAAAATTGACTCTGAATAGACCTAAGCTTAGGTAACGGATAATAATAGCACCAAATAGGAAGAAAAGGAATAGGCTAATGAGCGTAATAAACTTGAAAAAACGGCTTGAACGAGCAGGTGTAGAATCCGAAGAATAACGCTGAGAAGTCGTTGTCGTAATCATAGGCCATCGTTTTTATTGTGTATATATTTCTACGATAGCACGAAGAGCTAGTTACATAAATGTTAATAACTACTACCTCCCAAATATTTCAAACCTCTGAATACCAATACACAATCTCTAAATAAAGAATATTCGCGTGCATAACTTAGGTTTAACTTATACACCGTTTGAGAAGGCAAACCAGACTGTAAATGAATAACGGGGTGAATAATGCCCCTTTTCAATTTAGGAAGATTAGGAGAAACAACATCGGTATAACCTACCCAAGTACACTCTCCTCCTAATACCAGCAAAATATTACGGAAAAATTGTTGAGGATGATCTATAAACCAAGCCATCACAGGATAAGAAACCAGGAAGATCATGGACAAACTAATATCAAATAAGCGTTTGTTCCTGATCTGGCGCTCAGATAAAATATTGAGCTCAATGTTCAAGCTATAAAAATCACCTCTCTTGTTGGAAGAATTGCTACCAATGATAAAATTACTTTCGTCTGGTACAATCTTAAAATCAACTGCTCTATTGTCCACACGTGTCATCCATTCAATAATGCGATGAGCCGGTACATCTTTAGAGCAAAATATAATTTCATCCAAGCGGTACAATTGTACCAGCTTTTCTAATTCTTCCAAATAACCTAAATACCCTTTTTGTGTGACATCATTTTTATTGGATGTGATGTAACCTAAAACATTCAACTTATAATGAGTGTCTTTCAAGAGTTCATCGATACGCTTGCTCTCATCGTAGCTACCAATAATGGCTACTCTTTTCTTTCTGCCATCGCCGATCTTAACATTACCATGTTGGATAAATTGGACTAAAATACGAACAAGCAATAAAGCCAATATAGACCATAAGCCTCCGAAAATGATGATGCCTTTAGAGAAACGGTAGGCATCAAAGAAATTTGAAAAAGCCGCAATGACAAATGTACCAATAACAATACCTGCCAGGATATGATAAAACTTGGCCAGCGGTTTATACCCGCCATACATGAATACAGTCAAGCCCCATACCAATACATATACTGGAACAATGTAATGCAAAAACTCAGGTGGGTAAAAGTCATTTTCTGATTTGATAAACCGTTCCCAAAAATTCACCAAAGCATACATTCCCGCATACATTACAAAAGCATCTGCAAAGAACAACCACGTTTGTTGAACAAAACGAGTCATCAAAGCCATGCCTGCTCTCAGGTAAATCGCTGTATTAATCAATACCGCAAAAATACCGGCATTCTTCGTAGAGAAATGTTTTTGAGCAAAGATGATCATCGCCTTATAGAAGATGAACACATAATTGATACTGGTACGTTTTGTACTTTCCCCTTTATAGTGAATGATCCTCGTTTCAGGATAGTAATAATTCTTATGCCCTGATTTTAATATGCGGTAAGACAAATCAATGTCTTCTCCATACATAAAATAATCTTCATCCAGTAACCCAATTTTCTCCAACACAGAGCTGCGCAACATCATGTAGGCGCCGGACAATACATCGATAGGATTGATTTCATCGGGGCTTAAAAAGCCTAAATGGTAACGTCCAAATTTTCTAGACTTAGGGAATAACTTGGCAAAGCCAAAGATCTTATAAAACGCAACCCAAGGAGAAGGCAATCCACGTTTGGACTCAGGAAGAAATTTACCTTTGCCATCCAACATTTTCACCCCCAGCCCACCGGCATCAGGATGTTCATCCATGAACTGACAGCATTTTGATAGCGTGTCTTCTTCAACGACTGTATCGGGATTCAATAATAAAATGTACTCGGCATTCGACTCGCGAATAGCCTGGTTATTTGCTTTAGAAAAACCTTGATTGTGTTTATTGGCAATCAGCTTTACCCATGGGAATTTTTCGTTCACCATTTCCACTGAACCGTCTACCGAATTGTTGTCTACCACAAACACTTCTGCATCCACATGCTTTGCCGCTTTGGCAAGAGATGTCAATGCTTGTTCCAAAAAATGGCAAACGTTATAATTAACTATAATTACACTTAATTTCTTCAAACCTCTCCAGTCTTATGCTTCCAACAAGGTACGGGTGATGATGCTTCTGCCTAGCGTGACTTCATCTGCATATTCCAACTCTCCACCCAACGGAATACCTCTTGCTATAGCGGTGATTTTCACTTCTAATGTTTTAATTTTTTTGGACAAATAAAAAGCCGTTGTATCGCCTTCCATCGTAGTACTTAGTGCCAAAATAACTTCTTCTACCTGGCTTCCCGTTAAACGTTGAATTAACGATTCTATTGTGAGCTGATCAGGTCCAATTCTATTCATAGGAGAAATAACTCCTCCCAATACATGGTATACTCCTCTGTATTGCATCGTATTTTCTATCGCCATCACATCACGTACATCTTCTACGACACATACTGTCTTATGATCTCTATGCGTATTTGAACAAATACTACAAACAGAATCATCCGACAAATTATGGCATACGGTACAATGGGTGATGTTTTCGCGGAGATTTTTCAAGGCATCAGATAACCCGTAAGTAGCCTTTGCATCTTGTTTGATCAAATGCAGTACCAAACGCAAAGCAGTCTTCTTACCAATACCTGGTAGTTTAGACACTTCTTCTACTGCTTCTTCAATTAACTTGGAAGGTATGTTCATGATAGAACGAAAGCCTTAGACAATTTCTGCTGAAATACCTCTATCGCAAATGGCTTGTCGCATGGGAGTCAATTCTTCGACTGATCCCGCTTTTACTGCACACTTACCCTTGTAATGCACCATCAGTGTACACTGCTCGGCTTGCTCAGGGCTGTGACGACACACTTTAATCA
>JAQBNS010000104.1 GCA_028288405.1 Chitinophagaceae bacterium | reverse complement strand
AATGTAAAAGTCAATTTCGTGATTACGGATGGCAATGTTATCCTTGATCCATTTGATGTGAATGCAGGTGACATCAAAATGAACATCTCTGGTAAAAATAAATTAGAAGGCGACATGGATTACATGGTGAAGATGGACGTCCCGACAGGCGCACTGGGAACCGCAGCGAGTGATGCCATTTCAAATTTAGCAGGTACGAAAGTCAGCGCTCCAAAAAGTATCAAGATGAACCTAAACGTAACAGGTACAGTAGACAGTCCTAAAGTACGTCTGGTAGGTACTTCTGCAGCGGCGGGTGAAGAAAGCAAACCGGTGAAAGAGCAAGTGAAAGAAGCCGCTAAAACAGAAATCAAAAATCAGTTGGAAAACAACGAAGATGTTAAAAAAGCCAAAGCAGATTTAGATGCCAAGGCGAAAGAAGAAGAGGCGAAGCTTAAAAAGCAGGCTGAAGAAGAAGCCAAGAAAAAACTTAAAGGCCTATTTGGCCGTTAATCAAAATCAAACAATGCCCGTTATACGGGCATTGTTTTTGTATACATCGTTCAAACACATCCAAACACACCAATGAAACAGCGTATAATATGGTTATCAGGGTTATTTATCGCTACCCTGGCTCTTTTTAGTTTTACTTCTCATGAAGACAGTGCAGCTCCTGCCGGTTACAAAATCTCTGTTAAAATAAAAGGCGCGACTGACAGCGTTTACTTGTGTCGCTATTATGGTGACAAACGTTATTACCAGGACACGGCTGTTTCTGATGCTAAAGGCGCATTCGTATTTGAAGGTAAAGAAGCCTTACCGGAAGGCATGTACTTCGTATTATTACCTGGCCAGAAATTTTTCGATGTCATTGTATCCACTCAGGTATTCTCCATTGAAGGCGATACCAGCGATCTTGTAAGACACATGGTGACTAAAAATTCACCGGATAACAAGAGCTTTTACGATTACCAGCAGTTTTATTTGAAACAAAAAGAAAGCGTAGATTCTCTCAATGAGAAAGCCAAACAAAATCCGGCATTGAAAGAACAAACAACGGAAGCCATCAAAGCGATCGATGTAAGCATGAACGAGTACATCACTAATTTCAAAAAGGTCAATGCAAAAAGTTTATTCACGACTATTTTAAATGCTTCTGAAGAAGTTCAGTTTCCCGAAATCCCAAAGAAAGAAAACGGACAATTGGATTCCGTTTTCATGTACCGTTATTATAAAAATCATTTCTTTGATAAAATAGATTTTACAGACGATCGTTTGATACGCACGCCGATATTAGCGCCTAAGATCGATCGCTATTTCAAAGATTTAGTCACCCAATCACCGGACTCCATCATCAAAGAAATCGATTGGTTATTGGCAAAGGTCGCTAACTCTAAAGATACCTATGAATACCTGGTGCGCACGTTGACCTATAAATACGAAACCTCAGAAATCATGGGAATGGATGCGGTCTTTGTACACATGGGTAAAAACTATTATGAAAAAGGTAAATGTCCCTGGGCAAGCAAAGAGACGCTTGATAAAATAAAAGAGCGCACAGACATTCTTGACCCCTTGTTGCTCGGCAAGAAAGCACCTAATCTCTACATGACAGATACGACAGGCAAGTATGTTCAACTGCATAGCCTGCGTGCAAAATATACCTTAGTTTTTTTCTGGGACTCAAACTGCGGGCATTGTCAGAAAGAAGTTCCGAAATTATTTGACATGATGCCGAAGCTAAAAGCAAAAGGCTGCGTTGTCTATGCTGCTAACATAGAACGTAAAAACGAAGGCTGGATAAAATTTATCAAAGAGAAAAAATTGTCTGATCCGGCTTGGTTCAACGTGATTGATTCGCATACACACACAGACTTTAAAATCACCTACGACATTTACAGCACACCGGTATTGTACATATTAGATGAGAATAAAAAAATTATTGCGAAGCGCATTACCATAGAACAGCTCTTGGATTTCTTAACGAATTACGAAAAGATAAAAAAATAATAAAAAGGGTTGCTGAGTCCAGCGACCCTTTTCTTTTTACACTATTTGCCGGATAACCCATGAAAAAAAATTACGCACTGGTATTTATTTTACTATGTAGCATCCATGCATCAGCCACAGATTTTTATTGGGTTGGAGGAAATGGAAATTGGTCAGACTTTCAGCACCATTGGGCACTGAGCTCTGGAGGTAGCGTGTTTCAGACAACTGTGCCGAGTGCATTTGATAATGTAATTTTCGATGCCAATTCATTTCCCGCTTCTAATGATTCCATCGTTACATTTGATAATTCTATTGTATATGCGAAAGATATCAGTTTTCAAACAGGGTCTAAATACATCAAACTAAAATTCCAATCTTCCTTTTTGCAAGTATATGGATCTGCCAGTTTTACGAATAATGTGCATGTATCTACAAATGCTGTTATTTATTTCAAAACAACAGTTACTGGAAAACAGATTAAGTTTGGCAATAGCCCCACATGGCAATACGCCTCTTTATATTTTGATGGTATAGGAGGAGAATGGAGTATTACAGATCAATTAGTGATTGCTCAGAATATTTATTTATACAACGGAAGCATAGATCTTACCGGTAAAAAAGTCAAATGCTTTTACTTTGCCAGCAAGAATACAAATGCCAGAGGACTTAAGTTTGCTAATGCGAGACTAGAAATCGGCCAAATTGAAATTTACACGACTAATCTTTCATATACTTATCAATTCTCTTCTTTCACAATTAACACCTTTAAGGTAACAGGACCATCTCTATCTATTGACACATTGCGTAATATCAAAAGTTCTTCTTACAATGACTATACAAAACTTGACATTAATGTATTGAAGCATTTCGGTCAAGGAGGATTACAATTATCATTAACTGATGTTCGGGCAAACAATACTTACATCGATTCATGTAGCCTTGGAATAACAGGCCAAGTAGAGTTCTCTACAGGTCAGTTGCACCGGATATCTGCAATATACAGTTCAGGAGTTTTTGTAATAAATACATTAAATATATCGGGTAATGATTGTGCATACCCCATCCGATGGAATGGAGGCAGTATCAAAAAAACAAGCGGAATATTTGTATTCGAATATGCATACATCAATAGAGTTGCCGCTTTCGGTGGGGCTAGCTTTACAACAAATAATTCTTTTGACTACGAAGAAAATACAGGGATTACTTTTATTCTCCCACCTGTTAAAACATTTTACTGGATTGGCAACAGTGGCAAGTGGTCAGATAATTTACACTGGTCTTCTACTTCGGGGGGCGTTAGCGGAGTTTGTATTCCTTCACCGATCGACAAAGTGATTTTCGACAGGCATTCTTTTGTTGACGCAGATACCATCCTTTGCAATTCATCTTATATGGGAGATATTGATATGACAGATATACAAGTTCCCATCTACCTTGATGGATACCTGTACATTTCAGGCTCAGCACATTTATCTCCTTTGATTACATATTCCAATTATTCAACACTTATTTTTACATCTAATACCATAGGAAATACAGTGAATACCAATCAGTCGAAAACTGATAATGTAGATATTATTTTTAGGGGAAATGGTAGCTGGCTCATAGAAGATTCTCTACACGGCAAGACCATTGAACATCAGAAAGGTGACTTGTATTCACAAGGTTTCAAAATAGTCACTACGAGCCTTAGAATTAATGAAAAATCACATCTTGGCAACTCTATACTAATCGTAAAATACGTAACCTCCAACTCTGTTTTAAGTTTAGAAAATAACCTGTTCATATTTCCTGAAGATGGAGGGATAATAGTACCTCAGGGATCGTTTGGCAAAATTATCGCGCATAAAAATATTACTCTTTCACTCTCATCCATACAACATCTGAGCGCCTATGCAAATATTGATTTTACATATGAAAGACCTTATATAAAAATAGACACCATGATTATTCAGCAAGGTATTAATGTTACCTTCTATGATGGATTTGTGCTTGAATTAGATAGCATAGAAATTGTACCTAACACCAACGCCTGCGAAAGAGTTACACTTTTTAAACCCACACCAGGAATTGTACCTGCTATTATAAAAAAATCAGAAGGTGATCTTCTCCTTCAGTATGCTTCTTTGTATAATATACATACTGAAGGAACTGGCGTTTTTACAGCAGATCACTCCATAGATTTGGGGAATAATCAAGGATGGCAATTTACCCAACCGGTTCAACCTTTAACTTTTTACTGGATCAATGATGGAGGGAGCTGGGAAGATCCGGAGCATTGGTCAAATACTTCCGGAGGCACTTCTGCTGGCTGTACTCCAGGGATTCAAGATCAAATTGTATTTGATGGTGCTTCTTTTTCTTTACCGAATCAGTTAATAACCAAGCAAACCAATACTCTTCAGAGTTCAGGAGTCTATGTTTCAGATGATATTGCCAATGGGACAGCTATGACGATAGAGAAATGGGAGATGTATGGAAATCTTCACTTGTCTAAAAAACTTGTTACAGTTAGGAATGACATAACCATGAGGGGTAAAAAAACTACCATTTACTCTGGTGGTAAAGAATTGGGAGTATTGACTGTTCTTTCTGATACACTTGCTATTCTCGATGATACAAAGTTTGATGCCGTTGTTCATTCAAGGGGATATCTTTCTTTTGAAAATAGAAACATTAAGATGTATAGAATGTTCTCTTATAATAATTATCCAGATCCTGCTACCATCAATATAAAAAATAGTTTACTGGAGTTACGTTCCTTAGATTTTGAAACTTCTAATATGACAATCTTCGCTGAAGGATCAACTATACGCTTGCTTGTGTCGGATGGATATGACAATCCCGCTTTGAAAATAGTTAATTCTCTTTTTCCTGTCCCGGTTAGGGAGCATTTAAGCACCATTGAAGTTAAAAAAGAGATTGATTTAACGTTTGATTTTACAAGTCCATTTGGTATTCAACTATGGGGAGTTGATGCGGTACATATTACCATTGATTCTATTCTTGCTCCTGTGTCTTTCGATTTATTCGAATCAAAAATCAATGATATATATTCCAAAGCTCCTTTAGAGATTCATTCATCTATAGACGGTAGAATAGATATGATACAATCTTACAACGATGTTTTGTTTGAAGGCAATACAAAAATAGGTTATCTAAAATTATCTCCTGGAGTAAAATGTATTGTTACCTCAGCCGATACATTATACCTGACAGAATACCTAGACGCTGTTGGAAATTCATCTTCTCCTATTTCTATTGAATCTTCTAATAATGGGCAGCAAGGTTATATTCATTGTCCTTCAGGAACCATTTGTTGTGCTTATCTGAGTTTAGCTAATATAAAAACAATGGGAGGAGCCTCTTATTATGCAGGTCCATCTAGCACAAATATTTTTAACAATACGGGATGGGACTTTAGTTCTACTTGTGATTTGTTTACGATACAAGCTCAATTACCAGGTTGCCCCAGACAAAATGTTGTGTTAAGAAATATTCACCCTTCAAATATTACAGGATATTTATGGTCAGGTCCAAATGGTTTTACAAGTAACGAGGAAGACTTAATCATAAGTCCTTTAAATAATACCACAGAGGGATTATATACTTTATACGCCGGTGGTCAATACCGTAAAATACTTGTAGAGCAGGAAATTTTGCCTGACACCTCCATTGATAAAATTGCACTACAAAATTATTATATCCTCTATTTTAAAAATGCGTCTGTGCAAAATAATGATTATAGCACCAGTTGGTTTAAAAATGGAATACAACAGGATGCTCCGCAAAAAACTGCTCTTGAAACCTCTGGTATTGGCTCTTATTATGGAACTTTTACAAGTCCAGCGGGATGTTTATATACCAGCAATACAATAATAATTACTCAAAATCCCGGAGAAGAGTCCCTATACCCTCCCTATAATTTATCTGCTGTCATCAATAGTCAAAACAGGCCGCAATTAACCTGGAACGATATAAATACCTCAGAAGATGGTTTCAGGATTTATCGGTCTTCTCAACCTAATAGTGGTTTTGTGTCTGTAGGAACAGGAAACATTTATACACCTTTTCAAGATCTTACCAGCCTATCTGCCGGCACTTATTACTATAAAGTAGTAGCCTATAAAACTACGTTAGAATCCGATTTTTCTAACGTAGCAAGTATTACATTTACCATTCTTGCCGTTCAGCAGGCCACCACACAAAATAATATTCTTATCAAACCAGTACCAGTACAAGATGTATTAACAGTTGAATCTGCGAGTCTATTGACCCATCTTACTATTTATGATCAATTAGGTGTTATACATCTGGATAAACAAACAGAGTCTGAAAATACAATGGAGTTAAATGTTGAACTCCTTAAACAAGGTATTTATATCATTAGAATTCAAACTTCATCCGGAGAATCTTATATGCGTTTTTCGAAATAACTTAAGGTTACATTCCATGAAAAAGTTCTTTACTAAAAAGATAATAATAATACGGCTACAATGGATTTTATTGATCAGTATTTTAATTCCTATTATATTGATTATCGCTGCTGACTACACCATTGAAAAATCAACCGATGCCTTTGTATACAGTGACACAACCAATATACCGCATAACAAAACTGCCCTGCTGTTAGGAACTGCCAAACTTTTAAAAAGCGGATACATCAATCACTATTACCAAAATAGAATCACGGCAGCGGTGATGTTGTACAAAGCAAAGAAAATTGATTACATCGTCATCAGTGGTGACAACAGTGTAAAAGATTATAACGAACCGGAAGACATGCAAAACGACCTCATTCGCCAGGGCGTTCCGGCGGATAAGATTTTTTTGGATTACGCCGGTTTCAGGACTTTTGATTCGGTGGTACGCATGAACAAAATATTCGGACAAACTTCTTTCACAGTTATCTCACAGGAATTTCACAATCGAAGAGCGATATACATTGCTCAGCAAAAAGGATTGAAAGCGGTAGGATTCAATGCTGACGACGTGAGTGTTTCGTATGGTTTCAAAACACAAGTCAGAGAAAAATTAGCACGTGTAGATGTGTTTGTAGATTTATTAAATCGTACAGAACCTAAATTTTTAGGTGATCCGATTGAAATCAAATAGTATATGAAACAACTGTTTATTTTTTCTCTTATATTTTTATCTGTTTTTTCCTGTACTCCAACAGAAAAAGAAGAACGTTCTGAAAAAGAGATTGCAGATTCACTGCGTACAAAAAAAAATATTGAAGAGACTTTGAAAAAAAAGACCGATAGTATTTATAATACATTGGAAGAACGCTTAAAGAGAATTCCTAATGATACAGTACCTGTGCTTGGTTACCGCTTCATTATTAGTGGGGACTTTGACGGGGATGGTAAAAAAGAAAAACTCACCGAGCACTACCATAGTGAATTGACGCATAAGGAAACGAATAAATACTACAATGGACTGGACTATGATCAGCAGGTAGACATTACGGTACAAAAATATCCCTATTCCTTCGTATTGTCTGACAATCCAAAAATTGATACCCTGCCAATTGCAAACACTGCGCAACTGTTTGGCATTGCTTATATGAAAAATGAAGGAGATCTAAACGGAGATGGAACGGATGAAGTTTCTTATGTAGTGGATTGGGCTGACTGGTCTAGCCTCAATAGTTGGAATATTGCTACCTACAAAAATAAAAAATGGCAAACGCTATATTCTTTTGCCATTTGGGACTGGCAATTGCCCGGTTTACCTGAATCAAACAAACAATATGGTTTATTCGGTACTCAAGGTCATACCATCATTACAGACGATACTTTAAACGACAGAATAGAAGAAGAGCTTCTAAATTTTAAAGGCATGGTAAAAAAAATAAAAATGAATAAAATTCAGGTCATCTACAGAACTGAGGAAGCGGATGAAGACAGTATGGTAATCGATTTGAAAAAACTACCGCTCAAAAAGTAGTTGTCACACATTAAACTCCGTGCTGTCCAACGTATACGTCTTCGACGTAATACGCAGTTGATGTGTATTGAATACCTGCGAATTCGGTTCTACACTTTTTGTTAAAAATACACTTCCTCCAATGATGCTGTTCTCTCCAATGACAGTATTCCCACCAAGAATTGTTGTACGTGCATAAATGACCACGTTGTCTTTTACTGTTGGATGTCTTTTGATGTCTGACATTTCCTTGGCTACAAACAAAGCACCTAATGTCACACCCTGGTAAATAATCACATTGTTTCCGATCACACTCGTCGCTCCAATCACGATACCTGTCGCATGATCAATCATGAAAGGTACACCAATTGTAGCGTTAGGATGAATGTCCACACCTGTCTTACCATGCGCGTATTCACTGATGATGCGCGGCAATACCGGTACATTTAAGCGGGTAAGTCTATTCGCGATTCTGTAAACCGTAATGGCATAAAAACCAGGATACGAAACAATCACTTCATTGACACTCGTTGCTGCAGGATCGTATTCGTAAATTTTATTCGCATCCAGTCTTAAGTTTTCATAGATCGAACCCAAGGAATCATAAAATGCTTCGACGATAGCTTCAATGTCTGTCGTTTTAGGATCCAGGTAACTTAGCAAAATATTTTCCAGGTCAATCTGATTTTTTTTCAGAATACCTTCATAGGAAGATTGTTTCGGCAAATGATTGCTTGGAAATAAAAACTGAACCAAATCCGTCAGCCAACCGATTGCCTCATGTGAAGAAGGTGTCGCCTCCCACTCCGCGCTGTGCGTTTTGCGGAGAAGATTGATGAGTGGTTGTGTGCTGTGGTTCTTCATAGACTTTCTATTCAATGATTAAAATAGGTAAGCTGTCCGTGTCATACGGACAGCTTCATACTTATATCTTATTTCACTTTCAAATGACCTTTTTTCAATCGGTGAAGTGTATCTACCAATACATCGATATCCTGACAAGTATTGTAGAAAGCCAAAGAAGGCCTTACCGTAGCTTCCAAACCAAAGCGTCTCAGGATAGGTTGGGCGCAGTGATGACCAGAACGTACAGCGATGCCATTTTGATTCAAGGCAGCACCCACTTCTTCCGTACGGAAACCTTCGAGTACAAAAGACAAAACGCTGGCTTTATCTTTTGCGGTACCGATCAGTCGCAAACCAGGAACATCTTTCATCAAACGCGTAGCATACACTAATAAGTAATGCTCGTATTGATTGATGGCATCTATACCGTAACGATTGACATAATCTATAGCTGCTCCTAAACCTACGGCATCTGCAATGTTTCCGGTACCCGCCTCAAAACGTCCGGGAGCATCGTGGTACTGCGTATGTTCGAAGGTTACATCTTTGATCATGTTTCCACCGCCCTGCCAGGGTTGTGTCTCATTGAGCAAATCTTCTTTGCCATACAACACGCCGATACCGGTAGGGCCAAATACTTTATGTCCGGAGAACACAAACCAATCACAATTCAAATCACGCACATCGGCACGCAAGTGAGAAACGGATTGAGCACCATCCACCAATACTTTCGCACCGGCTTGCTGCCCCATCGCTACCATTTGCTTGGCAGGAGTGATGGTACCTAATGCATTCGATACCTGTGTAAATGAAACCAGTTTTGTTCTTGGTGTTAATAGCTTGGCATATTCGTCCAATATCACTTGTCCGTCATCGTCTACAGGAATGACTTTTATTTTCAAGTCTTTCTTAGCAGCCAGCTGTTGCCAGGGAACAATGTTGGCGTGGTGTTCCAGGTGACTGATGATGATTTCGTCACCGGCACGCAGGTTCTGTTCTCCCCAACTTTTAGCCACAAGGTTAATGGCTTCAGTCGTTCCGCGAACAAACACAATTTCATTAATGGAAGCAGCATTGATAAACGTTTGTACTTTTTGACGGGCACCTTCGTAAGCATCCGTTGCGCGTGCGGCCAATTCATGCGCTGCGCGGTGGATGTTAGAGTTTTCATGCTCGTAAAAATACGTGATCCGATCAATCACCGATTTCGGTTTCTGTGTCGTTGCCGCATTGTCCAGCCAAATCAAAGGACGACCGTTGACACGCTCCTGAAGAATAGGAAAATCTTTCTTCACGAGATTGAAATCAATAGACGGTTTTGAAACGATGCCGTGTTGGCTTTCATTGGAGAACGGCTTCACAGAAGGCTGGAAATGCTCGTGACCAAATTGAGCAGCAGGATTACCGGTAATAAAATAATACTGCGCATCTCCCAGACCAGAAGGTAGTGAAATGGGAATTTGAGGAATCGAATGAAAAGAACTCAGCGAGCCTAGTGCATTGATTTCACCCAGATCAAACGGCTGTTCGGAAGCATAAGGAATTTCTTCGCGTGCAAAATCTTTTTGCACAACAGAAGGAGAAATACCCGTTCCACCCAACGATTGCGGGATACGGCCACTGCCCGCTTGCTCTGAACTTGGTAAATGATGATCTCCCAAATGAAATACATTTCCTTGCGTCACCGCAGAAGGAGAAACGCCACTTCCCGCTACAGACTTAGGTACCTGACCTTCTATAAAATGAGGATCCGGCAAACTCGTTTGTGGTTCGTTGACATTAAACGGACCTTGCTGATTTCCCAACGCATCGTAGTGTTGCAATTTTCCTACTTGTTGCGGAAAAATACCTTGCGCCGGAAAACCACCAGGGAGCGCAGAGAAGAGCTCGTTGGCCAGTTGTTCCAATGCAGACACATCAGGCAACCCGTTTTGATTAATATTTGTACTCATGATACTTTTCTACGTCTACATCTTCCAATACTGCGATGGCATCGTCTACTAAAACAGCCAGAGAACAATACAGAGAGACCAGGTAAGAAGCGATGGCTTTATCGTTGATGCCCATGAAACGAACGGATAATCCCGGAGACTGTTCTCCCGGAAGACCCGGCTGGTAAAGACCTACAACACCTTGACGGCTTTCTCCTGTGCGAAGCAATAGAATAGAAGATTTGCCCTTTACAATCGGTACTTTGTCGGAAGGAATCAAAGGAATGCCTCTCCAGGTAATGAATTGTGAACCGAACAAAGAAACGGTTGGAGGAGGTACACCTTTACGCGTACACTCACGGCCGAAAGCGGCAATTGCTAAGGGATGCAATAAAAAGAAACCCGGCTCTTTCCATACTTTGGTGATCAAAGCATCCAGGTCATCCGGAGTCGGAGCACCTGTGCGTGTTTTGATGCGCTGTGACGGAGCGATGCTTGCTAACAAACCGTATTCTTTATTATTGATCAACTCACTTTCCTGACGTTCCTTGATGCTTTCAATCGTCAGACGCAATTGTTCGCTGATCTGATTGTAAGGTTTGCTGTACAAATCCGATACACGTGTGTGCACATCCAATACGGTATTTACCGCACTCAAATTATACTCTCTCGGATTTTCTACATAGTTCACAAACGTATGCGGTAATTCGCGTTCGTCACGACCAGAACAATCTACTTCAACGTTCGTGTCTTCCGTTACTTTATTGAGACGGTATACGCCGGATTCTACAGGAATCCAGTTCAACAAATGTGTCAACCAACGGGGTGTGATGGTGATCATTTGCGGTACGGTACGCGTAGCGATGGCTAATTGCCTGGCAGCTACATCTCCTAGCGCCGTTTGTTTGTTTTTCAATTCAGACATGTGTTTTTCTTGATTAAAAATTAGAATTTGGACAATGGTCTTTAAAGATAAGCATTATTCATTCGACTGATCTTCGTTCAAAGGTAGTTAAATACTACTAAATCTATAGAATTAATAGTATTTAATTATAAAAATATTGCCAATAAAATTCTATTAACAACATCGGATAAGTCGTAAACTGGAATCCTGCGTAATTTTCTCATAAAGAACGAAATACAAATTATGTTACCGAGCAAAAGTCGTTTTCTCTGAACACTTCCGGATAGAGCATCTTTAAATGGTGCAATATTCTTTGAGTTTAAAAAAGGCT
Organism: Chitinophagaceae bacterium; assembly: GCA_028288405.1. Lineage (GTDB taxonomy): Bacteria > Bacteroidota > Bacteroidia > Cytophagales > Cytophagaceae > JACMQM01. The sequence goes on along the minus strand of JAQBNS010000104.1, from coordinate 57,896 downwards.
TATCCTGCCTGATTTCGCATCAAATGATCTGGAATCGTACCACTAAGAAACCGAAGCGCTATGGTTCTATTCATTTTGCGTTTCTTATCAAACTCCAAATATCCTTTCGCACAGCAACAAATGGAGTATTCATTGTATTGTCTTTTATACTTTCTGCAATCCATTAACCGCTGGAAGTGCTTGTCTTTACTGCATATACAGGGACTCATGAAAAAATAATTCAGGTCCTGCATTACGAAAAAATGCTTTGCAAATTGTAATTTAGTTCTCCTCTACTTTATTCTCTATGACCAACAACTCCATCATCTATCAGGTAGATGCTTTTACTGATCAAGCGTTCAAAGGAAATCCGGCCGGAGTCATGTTTGTGGACGATACCGTAAGTGAATCCTGGATGCAGCAGATGGCTGCGGAAATGAATTTGTCTGAAACAGCTTATGTCATTCCAACAGGCGATGCCTTTCACATCCGTTACTTTACGCCTGCCGTAGAAATTCCTTTGTGTGGTCATGCCACACTAGCCAGTGCCTACATGCTTTATCAATTGGGTATCAAAAAAGAACATGAAACAATCCTCTTCCATGCAAAAGGTGGAGACTTGTCCATTTCAAAAGAAGGAGATTGGATCAGCATGAATTTTCCAACTTACCCTATTCATAAAATAAATGCGCCTATCGCTTTTAAAGAAAGTCTTGGTTTTGACCCTTTGGAAACTTACTCCAGCAACTACGATTGGATCATTGCCGTGGCAAAATCTGAAGAAGACATCCTAAACTGTCATCCGGATTTTGAACGTATGAAAGCGAATGGGCTGGGGCATGTCATGATTACTGCGCCCGGTGAAGCAGCAGATTTTGTCGTCCGTTGCTTTGCGCCTTTTGCAGGGATTAACGAAGATCCTGTAACGGGTTCGGCTCAATGTGCCCTTGTGCCGTTGTGGCATTTGAAAACAGGAAAGACTTCTTTTGATGCCTTGCAATTATCGCAGCGCACAGGGGAATTGAAAGTAAAATTGATCCATGACAGAATACACATCAAAGGAAAATGCCGCACTATTTTTAAAGCCGTACTAGAAGTTTAGAGCGGAGAGCGAAAATATGATGTGAAGTTATTTCCCCCTTGTACTTGCATCATTGTGCCTATATATCCACACTCCATGACTTTTTGTTTGGAATACGATCTCTCTTCGATTGGCATCTTTTTTCTATAGTGTGGTGGTACATTAACCTATTAAACAACCATGGGAACTATACAAGATCTACAAAACCAAGAAGCCATACAGAAAATTCAAGAGTTAGTAGAAGCCGCGAACGTTTGTCTTTTTGCTACTGAACTGACTCAGGCACCTCTTTCCGTAAGACCGATGAGCACTTCGAAAGTGGACGAGGAAGGCCACATCTGGTTCTTTAGCAAAAAAGATTCAGATAAAAATGAACACATTCTGGAAGATGATCAGGTACAACTGCTTTATTCCAACAACAGTTCTTCCGAATACCTTTCCCTTTACGGACATGCGGAAATCATACGTGATCGCAACAAGATCGAAGAACTTTGGACACCTATTGTCAAAGCATGGTTCCCGGAAGGGAAAGAAGATCCATCCATTACCCTTTTAAAAGTCACTCCGCAAGAAGGCCATTATTGGGATACGAAGAACGGCAAAATCATTTCCCTGGTCAAGATCGCAGCAAGCGTGTTGACACGTAAAAGCAGCGACAATGGCGTGGAAGGCAAAGTGGAAAACATTTCGAGTTACTTTCCCGATTTCGTACGGCCACATAAAAGGTAAGAAGTGAAAGGCATACCCTAAACAGAGTATGCCTTTCATTTTTTTAAAATTATTTCAGGAATTGTTACATATTTTTAGCCAAACGCTTGATTTTAACTGAATAGTCCTATCTTTGGCAATCCCCATTATTTACTATCCAAGCCATGAATCAAAGTTGTTTGACTAAGAATATTTTCATTGCTGACGACGACAGCGATGATCTGATCCTTTTTGAAGATGCTTTACGTGAAGTGTGTAAAGACAGCTTGCTCACAATGGCAAAAGACGGTCAGCAATTGATGCAGATATTAGATAGAACAGTACCACCTCCTCCGGATGTAATTTTTCTGGATTTGAACATGCCTCGTAAAAATGGTTTTGAATGCTTAGATGAAATCAAGCTCAGTTCAAAATTAAAAAATATTCCCATCGTGATTTTCTCTACTTCTGATCAGCCGGAAGCTGTCAATAGAGTCTATGAGCAAGGTGCTCATCATTTTTTGAAAAAGCCCAGTTCTTTTCCTCTATTGAAACAAGCCATACAAAAAGTATTGGCAATCGATTGGGCGGAACATTCCGCACAACCCTCTAAAGATAATTTTGTACTGCACGTATAATCATTAATCGTATGCAAATGGAGACCACTCCCAATACCAAGGAACAATTTCTATTAGGCGGTGGCGAAATGGGTCTGCTGACCCGTGAAAAAGATTGGAGCAAAACTGTTTTAGGCCCTCCCTCTCAATGGCCGCAAAGTCTTCGCACTGCATTAAGCATTCTTCTTTCTTCTAAGTTTCCCATGTTTCTATGGTGGGGACATGACCTCATTCAATTTTATAACGATGCCTACCGACCGAGTCTTGGCGTGGAGGGCAAACATCCTCACGCACTCGGACAACGTGGAGAAGAGTGTTGGCCTGAAATATGGCTCATCATCAAACCTCTGATTGATCAGGTCATGAGCGGAGGTGAAGCAACCTGGGCGGAAGATCAACACATTCCTATTTATCGCAATGGAAAGCTGGAAGATGTTTACTGGACATTCAGCTACAGTCCTGTAAAAGATGAAAGCGGAACGGTGAACGGCGTACTGGTCGTCTGTAACGAAACTACCAAGCAGATCAATACGACCAGAAGACTTGAAGTCGTTGATAAAAAGTTTCGCAATACCGTAAAACAAGCACCTATAGGCATTACGATTTTACGCGGCGATAATTATTTAGTAGAATTGGCTAACGAAGCCTATCTGCAATTGGTTGACCGAATAGAAGAACAGTTTGTTGGTAAGCCTTTATTCGAAGCTTTACCGGAAGTAAAGGAAACCGTAGAGGGATTATTGAATAATGTTCTTGCAACGGGAATACCTTTCAACGGCTACGAAATTAAAATTCCTATTAACCGTTTTGGCAAACAGGAACAGGGTTATTTCAATTTTGTTTATCATCCATTGAAAGATGAAAGTGGACAGATCAATGGCATCATGGTCGTTGTAACGGATGTCACCAAACAAGTAGAGAGTAAATTCGCTTTGCAGGAAAGCGAGAAACAATTCAGAAATTTAGTTACCCAATCTCCTATTCCTATGGCTATTTTCAGGGGGCCTGAATTTATCATTGAATTGGGAAATGAGGTCATGCTGAAAACCTTATGGCATAAAGAAGCACACGAGGTAATCGGCAAAAAACTATTGGATGTGTTTCCCGAATTGATCGATCAGAAATTTCCCGAATTAATAACGAATGTATTGAAGAGCGGTAAAGCGTACAAAGAATCAGAAGCTTTGGCTATGCTGAGTACACCGGCCGGTTTGAAAAAACATTACCTTGATTTTGAATACGCTCCTTTGCATGAACTGAATCGGGAAACCTCCGGAATCATGGTGACAGTCTTAGACGTGACTGAAAAAGTAGAAGCCAGGCAGGTGATTAAAGAATCAGCCGAACGTCTGAGGCTCGCTACCGAAGGAGCACAGATCGCTACCTGGGATCTTGATTTAAAGACAAGAGAAATCATTTATTCCGGACAACTCACCAAGTTCTTTGGCCACGATGAAAGTCATCAAATGACTCATCAGGAAATGCGTGATCAAATTCATCCTGAAGATATTGATGCGGTAGAAAAAGCTTATGAGCTTGCCATGAAAGACGGCAACTATCAATACGAAGCCAGAACAGTGCATGCAGACAATTCTTCCCGCTGGATAAGAACCATTGGAAAAGTAATTTTTGATGAACAAAATAAACCTCATCGGATGCTGGGTACGATGATGGACATCACAGAAAGAAAACGTTCTGCGCAAATCTTAGAACAAAGTGAAAAGAAATTCCGGACGCTTTCGGATTCCATGCCTCAGCTGATCTGGACCGGAACACCGGATGGTAACCTGAATTATTTCAGTCAATCTGTCTATGACTATTCTGGTTTGAGCGCTAAAGAAATAGAAGAAAAAGGATGGATGGAAATTGTACACCCAGACGATAAAGAAGAAAACATCAAACAATGGATTGAATCCATCGCCACGGGAAATCCTTTTCTCTTTGAACACCGCTTCCGCAGAAACGATGGGGAATACCGTTGGCAGATGAGTAGAGCCATTCCTCAAAAAGACGAAGAAGGAAACATCCTGATGTGGGTAGGAACCAGTACCGATATACACGATCGTAAATTGTTTATCGATGAACTGGAACAAAATGTACGGGAACGAACAAAACAATTGTCCTTACTCAATAAAGATTTACAAAAATCAAACGATGACCTGGCGCAGTTTGCCTACGTAGCCAGTCATGATTTACAAGAACCGCTTCGTAAAATACAAACGTTTACCACACGCATTATAGATGTAGAGAATGATAACCTCACCGAAAAAGGCAGGGACTATTTTGCCCGCATACAATCTTCCTCCCAAAGAATGCAGCAATTGATTCTTGATCTTTTATCTTACTCTCGTGTGAATGCCGGTAAGAATTTATTCGAATCCGTAGACTTGAATCAATTGTTAGAATCGGTAAAAGAAACACTAAAGGAAACATTGGAGCAAAAAAACGCTCAGATCGTTTCCATAGAGTTGCCTAAAATTTTGATTATACCCTTTCAGTTTGAACAACTCCTCACCAACCTCGTGAGCAATGCCTTGAAGTTTTCCAAAGCGGGAGTCGCTCCGGTCATTACTATCAAAGCAGCATCCATTCACGGAAAAGATATCTCCTCTTTTACAGCCGATAAACAAGCCTACTATCATCACCTGACTGTTGCCGATAATGGAATAGGATTTGAATCTCAATACAATGAACGAATCTTTCAGGTATTTCAACGCCTGCATGGAAAAGAAGAATACGAAGGAACCGGCATCGGTCTTTCTATCGTAAAGAAAATTGTAGACAATCATCATGGCATCATCACGGCTGAAAGTGAAATAGGACAAGGAACTGCTTTTCACATTTATATTCCGTTTTTCCAATAATTATAACAAACCATAAAAAAAGGGCTGGTACAATAATGTACCAGCCCTTTTTTTATGGTTCAGCTTTAATCCAATTAAGCAGGTACTTTTCTAAATGCCTCACGTTCCCAAACTCGATGTCTCGCAATCGCCTGCACAAAATCTTTTGCCGGGCGATCCACAACAATCCCTGTAGAAGGATCTGTTTTCTTATCACGGGATAATTCTTTTGCAACTGCTGTAGCTTTTAGCAAATCTACTCCCTGAGCATCTGCAGCTATGGCTTTACAATGCCTGTACATTTCGCTGATGAAATGAATCGCATCGGGTTCAGCAAGTAGTGCGGTGATACTTTTTTGCCCGCCTGGTACATATACAGCATCAAACAAAACAGAAGCCGCGGTTAAGAAACTTTGATTTACCTTAAATTGCTCTTTGCTTCCTTTGATCATCCCTAACTTCGGAGCAATAATTTGTATGGTGGCTCCTCCCGCTTCTAACGTCGATTTCATTTTGACTAAAGCCGCATCGTCCACTCCATTGGCAGCGAGTATTGCAATCTGTCTACTCTTAATTGTATTCTTCACCGTGTTGGCCATGCTCAATGCAGCCGACGCTTTGATAGAAGACTCGAATGGAAAAGGCTGAAACTTTTTAGGATTACCATCTGCCGGAATGCTATGATTCATTGGTGCTTCAGGACTCTTAGGGACTATCATGCCTAAGGCGTCTGCCACATCATTGGCCAATGTTCTGTCTACTTGTGACAACAAGCCCAGCATACGTTTACGAATGTTTTCATCGTTGACTTTACCCAATTCAAAACGTAAAGCATCGGTCAGGTGATTTCTTTCTGCCGGATTTTGACTGTTTAAAAACAGACGGGCCTGACTGAAGTGATCAAAGAAACTCTGGCTTCTCGCTCTTATTTTTTTCGCATCGATGCGTTCATTATAAGAAGTGAATCCTCCTTCCGCGGCTTTCGCCTGGAAAGGGCAACCGCCGCTTGTTGTATTGGGGCTATGACTTGATTTTCCTTTATCAATCTGTTGACGCATGTGTCCATCGCGCTGGTTATTCTGTACAGTCACTATGGGACGATTAATAGGAATCTCATGAAAGTTAGGGCTTCCAAGGCGAGACAATTGTGTATCCGTATAAGAGAATAATCTTCCTTGCAATAAGGGATCATTTGTAAAATCAATACCCGGCACCAGGTGGCCCGGATGGAAGGCCACTTGTTCCGTTTCCGCAAAGAAGTTATCCGGATTGCGGTTCAATGTCATCTTGCCGATGATCTTCACCGGAACCAACTCTTCAGGAATTAATTTTGTAGGATCGAGTAAATCGAATTCGAATTTATGTTCGTCTCTTTCCGGTACGATCTGCACGCCCAACTCCCACTCCGGAAAAGCACCATTCTCAATGGCTTCGTATAAATCCCTGCGATGAAAATCAGGATCCTTACCGGATATTTTTTGCGCTTCGTCCCATGCCACAGAATGTACGCCCAGCAAAGGTTTCCAATGGAATTTTACAAATACGGATTTTCCGGCGGCATTAATAAATCGGAACGTGTGTACGCCAAACCCTTCCATCATTCGCAAACTGCGTGGGATGGCGCGGTCACTCATGGCCCACATGATCATGTGCATGCTTTCGGGCATCAAAGAAATAAAATCCCAGAACGTATCGTGTGCCGATGCAGCCTGTGGTATTTCATTATGTGGTTCTGGCTTAACAGCATGAATCAAGTCCGGAAACTTCATCGCATCTTGTATAAAGAATACAGGCATGTTGTTTCCAACCAAATCATAATTGCCTTCTTCGGTATAAAACTTAACAGAGAAACCCCTGACATCACGTGCGAGATCAGATGATCCGCGTGATCCAGCCACGGTACTGAAACGAACAAATACGGGCGTCTTTGTCCCGGGCGTTTGTAAAAAACCGGCTTTTGTATATTCCGCTACTGATTCATACAACTCGAATACACCATGAGCAGCAGCGCCGCGTGCGTGAACAATGCGTTCAGGAATTCTTTCATGATCAAAATGCGTAATCTTTTCCCGCAGAATAAAATCCTCCAGGAGAGTAGATCCTCTTTCCCCTGATTTTAAAGAATTTTGATCATCATTAATTTTCAATCCCTGATCGGTTGTCATCAATGCTCCATCACTGGAAATACTGTTTTTAGCCAGGTCCTCAATTTTAGCATTGGTACCGACATTCTTTGCAGAAGGTTTTTTTGCCATGAAAATAGTTAAGCTATATAAAGTTTAGTATTGATTATTAAGCAGAAATTCTGCTTTGTTTTTCCATAGATAAAAAGTGTTGCTGACCAATGGCTTTAACAAACTCTTTAGAGGCACGGTTAATGAAAATACCTTCTACTGTGCCTTTGTTTAATTCTGTTCCCGCAGCAGTAATGTATAACAACTCTTCTCCTTCTCCGTCAACAGCAATCGGTTTACTGTTGTTATAAGCATCGTTAAGAAAACGTATCACTCCCGGTTCTGTCTGCAAAGCAAAGATACTGTCTTCCCCTCCCGGGACATAAACTGCATCAAAGTCAATTGGAAAAGCAGTCAGAAAAATTTGATCCACTTCAATTTGCTTACCTTTAGAACTGCAAATTGCACCTTTTTGCGTCGAGACAATTCTAGTCTGTAATCCTTTTTCTTCCAGCGCTGATTTCATTTTAAAAAGCGAGCTTTCATCCACTCCATCTGCAGCTACTATAGCCACTTGCTTCTCTCTGTTGTGTTCTGCTTTCAATTGATTTTCCATAGCTGTAAACTTGTTGTGCCTATCAACTAATCAAAAGCTATGCCTTCTTATATACCTTTGATTTCTACACTTTCAAGTCAAAAAAGGTATAATAGCAGGGATAAAAATCCACATTTTGAGGAAATGTTATTTCACATACAGGTCTTAATCCTTAGTACAGACTACTTTATTTTCTGGACATAATTTTGTATAAACATCATTGACAAACACATTAGCGTTTAACCCCACATGACAAAATCTTCTAAAGGTACACAAGCACTCTTCGAAAAATTCTCTTCTGCAGTGACAGAAGCGGCAGGCAGTACTTATGCATTTGTGGGTGCTGTTTCTATTATTCTATTATGGCTATGTTCAGGTCCTTTTTTCGATTATTCTGAAGTATGGCAACTGATCATTAATACATCTACTACCATCATTACTTTCCTCATGGTTTTTGTCATCCAAAAAGCACAGAATAAAGAATCGCTGTCTATACAATTAAAATTAAACGAACTTCTGGCAACGAACGAAATTGCGAGTAACCGCCTCGTTTGTGTCGAAGAGTTGACAGAAGACGAAATGAAAGTATTACGAAAGTTTTATAGTAAATTAGCGAACATGGCAAAAGAAGAAGGTAAAATCACTGAATCTCATTCTATTGAAGAAGCAGAACAATTTCATCACATTAAAAAAGAACGTACACCCGTCGCCAAGAAGCCTAAAGCCAATTCAAAATAGTTATATTCACTTTTAAATTTTTCTTTCATTTCTATCATGGAAAACCCCAAACTGGTAAGTTTACCGCTCTATTCTAAAATCGCACAAATCATTCTTGGTATACTGGCACTAGGCTTTATCCTTTATATAGGAAGAGAAATTCTGGTACCTGTTCTATTTGCTACGATCCTCGCTATTCTATTAAATCCAATTGTTAATTTTCTTACTTCCAAAAAATTCAATCGTATCATCGCCATTGTATTATCATTGATCACCACAATGTTCATTGTATTTGGTCTTTTGTATTTCCTGGGATCACAAATGGCTCTATTGAGTGATTCTTTTCCTCTGTTCAAACAAAAATTTATAACGCTATTTCATGATACCACGCAATGGATTTCTTCTACCTTCAATATCAGTAATCCTCAGATTGATGCATGGATAGCCAAAACACAGAAAGAAGGTTTATCAAACGGTACGGCTTTCGTAGGACAAACATTAGGAACAGTTGGAGGAATACTAGCCATGATGTTTTTGCTCCCTGTTTACATTTTCATGATTTTACTTTACAAATCCTTACTGGTAGATTTCATTTATAAAGTATTCAAAAGCAGTTCGCATAAAGTAGTCGCCGAAATTTTAAAAGAAACAAAATATTTGATACAAAGTTATCTTGTAGGATTACTTATTGAAGCGGTTATTGTTGCCACCTTAAATTCTGTTGCACTCCTGATCATTGGTGTTCCTTATGCCATACTCATAGGAGTCATCGGAGCTATCCTAAATATCATTCCCTACATAGGTGGCTTAGTAGCGGTTGCTATACCCATGGTTCTTGCCCTCGCCACGTTGAATCCACTAGCGGCTTTGTGGGTATTGATCGCCTATTTGATTGTGCAGTTTATCGATAATAATTTTCTCGTTCCAAAAATTGTGGCCAGCAAAGTAGAAGTCAACGCTTTGATTTCTATTATTGTAGTGTTAATCGGAGGAAGTCTGTGGGGTGTAGCGGGTATGTTTCTATCCATTCCCCTGACCGCTATACTAAAAGTAATCTTTGACCGCATAGAAGGTCTTGAACCTTTTGGTTTTCTAATCGGTGACGGACGAGAGAAAACTACAAAAGGCAAATAATAGCCAGCCCTCATTTTATATTTTGAAAAATGAAAGACCTTTTTTCCAGCCATGCAGAAGAGTATCAAAAATACAGACCTTCTTATCCTGAAGAGCTTTATCTATTTTTGTTCACTCTTGTTTCCAAAAAAGAAACAGCATGGGATTGCGGAACAGGAAACGGACAAGTAGCTGTTGTATTGGCACACTATTTTGAACACGTCTACGCCACAGACCTAAGTGAAAAGCAATTGCAACAAGCTCCTTCTGTATCCAACATACATTACAAAATAGAACCTGCAGAACAAACTTCTTTTCCTGATCATCTTTTTGATTTGATCACCGTTGCACAGGCCATTCACTGGTTTGACTTTAATTTGTTTTACAAAGAAGTGCGACGCACGTTAAAGCCAGAAGGCATAGTGGCTGTGATGGGTTATGGATTGCTGCGTACAGAAGATTCCATCAATCTTATCATTGATCATTTTTACACTCAAATCATCGGACCCTATTGGGATACAGAAAGAAGATACATCGATGAACAGTATCAAACTATTCCGTTTCCCTTCGAAGAAATAAAAGCTCCGGCTTTTAATCATACGGTGGAATGGAATTTACATCAATTGATAGGCTATTTAAATACCTGGTCGGCCGTGCGGTTCTATGAAAAAAAAGAGCAGCTCAATCCACTTTCCCTGATAGAAGAGCAATTAGGTAAAGCGTGGGGAGCAGCAAACAAAACTAAATCGATTACCTTTCCCATCCTATTAAGAATCGGAAAAGCAAACTATTCCATTTAAACTCAGAAGCTGATCAGTTGAATACTTTGGGCTCTTACAGGTTCTTCCGGATTCAAAAAACCAAACTGATGCAAGCGCGTCTGACCTTTTGTCAAGATATAGTGTAAGAATTTCCGTTCGATAGAATTTTCCGGCACATCTTTTTTCAAGGAGATGTGAAAATAAGTAACAGGAAAATCCGCCGATGTTACATTCTTTTCCAAATAAGTTGTTAACGAATCCAAATTAGAGAGATCTAATTTTTCTGTTGCAACAGCATTGGCCAGACTTTCGGTTTTCAAAATGCTGATTCCCTTCTTCAACTTCCTCGTCTGCAAATCGTAAAAGATACTCGGTATGCTATAAGTTACGCCTGACGTATCTTTTGCAATGGCATATAACAAATGTTTGTCTTCTCCCGCAATAGGTCTACCTTTTATATCTTTCGCTTTGAAACCGTAATATGCTGCAAATGCCGTATTGGCACAAGCGATGCGTTGACGGGTATAGAGTTGTATGCTTTGCTTTTTTACTCTTTTAATTTCTGACGACTCCACTTCTTCCTGAAATGGATCGAAATACAATTCCTTCAACTCTTTTTGCCTGATGGGTTTGTTCTTGTACAATCTCGCCAGTGTATTCTGTTCATTCGCAATGGGAAGAATGACATAACGACCAAGTTTGATGTATTCATACCCTTCTCTAATCTCTACGGTATCCAGGTTGTGTGCATTGATAACCAGATTGGCTTGTTCTGCAAAAGGTGTTTCTCTGGGTACAATCTGAATGACTGCATCAGGATTCTCTTCATTAAAATCCTGTATCCATTGACGCAAGAGATCATAGGTAAAGCGAGAACCCGATACCGTAATGCTATTGGATGCAGCCTGCGCGAAAGATGGCAAAGAAACCAGCGATGATACAAGTAGCGTAAGGAAGAATAGTATCTTTTTCATGTGGACCTCCTGTTTATATTCTATAATTCCTATCGGATTAGTAGCCTTTAAAAGAAAAGAACAAATTTTCCACCACCGTCCTTCACTATCAAGACTAGCTAATCCTCCAGGATATCTTTTTTCAACATGTAATTTTGGAAATCAAACCCAGCCGGATAAGTAGGGATGCTATGCTGTTGCTTAAATGAATCCGGCGGTGGACAGAGATTAATTTAGGCAGGGAATAATTTTAATGATTCAAATATACAGCAGACGGCCGGATATTGTCAAGCATTCTCTTAAAATATAAAAATGGGTTTCCTACCACAAAAAAGTAAAAAGGACTAAAATTTGGTTTTTACAATCCCTAAACCTTACTTTGCCTATAGAATTAGTAGGATTTACGAAACTGCCCTAAAACAGTAACTTCTGCCTATATGCTAAAATCTTTCGGTCTCACTACTGAGAAATAAATCTATACCAATACCTAACCGGAAAAACTGATGCTTTGCATTCCTTCGCTAAAAAAAGTGAGTAAAAACCCTTTTTTATACTTCCTCGTTATTCATTTCATAACAGTACTATCTGTTGTTGCTCAAAACATTTCTTTTGAGCGCAGCAAAAATAATCCCATCATCAGCGATAAACTCATAGCAGGCACCGAAGGAGAAAACATCAATGGCCCTTCTCTCATCAAAGCACCGGAATGGCTTCCTCATAAACTGGGAAAGTACTACCTATACTTTGCTCATCACAAGGGAAAACACATACGACTTGCCTACGCAGATGATGTAAACGGTCCATGGAAAATATATGAGCCAGGGTCTTTACAACTCCATGATTGCAAAACATGTGAATACGGATTACCAAACTCGGGACAAAGCGTTAAACATCAGGGAGCAGAAAGTGGAGATGATGCGGTAACACACATCGCCTCTCCTGACGTGCATGTCGACGAAATCAATAAACAACTTGTCATGTACTTTCATTGTCCGATTGTAGATGCTACACACAAAGGACAATACACCTTGCGCGCCACTTCCAAAGATGGCATACATTTCAAAGCCGATTCCACGATACTCGGTTATTCTTACTTCCGCGTATTCAAATGGAAAGATTATTATTACTCCATCTCCAGAGCGGGGCTATTCGCTCGTTCCAAAGACGGTATTGCAGCTTTCGAAGAAGGACCGAATCCTTTTTCCAGTATTCAAACCAAAGAAAACTATTTGCGACACCCTGCTGTAGCTTTGAAAGGAGATACCTTATGGGTGTTTTACAGCCGCATAGGAGATACACCCGAACGCATACTATTATCTTACATTCCGCTAACCAACGATTGGAATAATTGGAAACCTACTGCTCCTGTTACGATTGCAGAACCACAAACAAAAGACGAAGGTGTGGATCAACCCTTAACCAAATCCTCACCCGGTCTGTATTACGGAAAAGTGCGTGAATTAAGGGATCCGGCAGTTTTTGTTGAAAATGATAAATGGTACGTTCTCTATTCGATATCCGGAGAAAGCGGTATTTCTATTGGAGAACTTAAAATAAAATAGTTGTTAGTTGTTAGTTGTTAGTTGTTAGTTGTTAGTTAAAATAAATATTTTGACCAACACTATTTAAAATATCCAATTTGAATTATGTCCATAATAAAAATAATTGCCTCCTTACTTCTCGCTTCCGCTGTTCTCTACAGCTGCGAATCAAAACCCGAAGAGACAGCACAGACCGATTCTCTTGCTGTTGATTCTTCTAAAAAAGAAATGTGCTGCACTTCCAAACTTCCTTCACGGTTCAGTACTGTTACAAAAGACAGTACCGTTCAAAGCAGCGGAGATACGTCACATGCAGGTATGGTATGGATTGCAGGCGGTTCCTTTGACATGGGTGCAGACAACAAACAAGCTTCCGAAGACGAATATCCAAAACATAAAGTAACCGTCAATGGCTATTGGATCGATGCTACGGAAGTAACGAATGCACAATTTGAAGAATTTGTAAAAGCAACCGGTTACGTGACCACTGCCGAAAAAAAACCGGATTGGGAAATATTGAAAACCCAAGTCGAACCAGGTACACCCAAGCCGGATGAAAGCTTACTCGTACCCGCTTCTCTCGTATTCAGTGCACCCATACAAACCGTTTCACTGGAAGATTACAGCAGCTGGTGGAGTTGGAAAGAAGGCGCCAATTGGAAACACCCGCACGGCCCCGGCAGCGGCATCAAAGGCAAAGAAAATTATCCGGTTGTTCACATTTCCTGGTACGATGCACAAGCCTATTGCAAATGGGCAAACAAAAGATTGCCAACAGAAGCCGAATGGGAATTCGCAGCCAGAGGTGGATTGAAAAATAACATCTATCCCTGGGGGGATGAAGCAGTCAATAAAAGTAAAGCGAATTATTGGCAAGGAACTTTCCCGAATAAAAACACAGAGGAAGATAGATTCTATTTTACAGCTCCTGTAAAATCTTTCCCCGCCAATGGTTACGGTTTGTTTGACATGTCCGGCAACGTCTGGGAATGGTGTTCTGATTATTACGACAATAGTTACTACACCACATTGCTCAATGAACATCCTAAAGGCGTTGCTAATCCCACAGGTCCGGAAAAAAGTTTTGATCCACAAGAACCCTATGCACAAAAAAGAGTGATGCGCGGCGGATCTTTCTTATGCAACGACAGCTATTGTTCGGGTTACCGTGCTGCCCGCAGAATGAAGAGTACAGAGGATAGTGGAATGGAACATGTGGGATTCAGGTGCGTGAAAACAAGTGGTAAGTAAAAACAGAAAGAGAAAGAGAAAGAGGTTGCCTCTTTCTCTTTCTCTTTCTCTTTCTGTTTCTCTTTCTCAATTATTATGAGACCCGCAGATTTCTAAACTCTAAACATTGTCCACCACATTTTAGAATTTATCGATCCACGGGGTCTCATAGCAATTCAATAATTTATCTGGCTGCTACTCTTTCCAACTCTACGCTCTGAATCAATTGTCTCTCTTGTATCAAAGGAAAGGTATTATCTGTAACAGAGCTCACACGCAAACGTTTGCTTAAGATTGTACTGTAAGTAGCTAATATCAAACTACGCTCTTGCTCATCCAGGTTTATTTTTAGCTTATTCAAAAACTCCCATAACGGTTCGTAATACTTATGTCCGGTATGTTTTTGAAATTCATCCAACGTCAATCTATTACCTTGTCTGGACAACAAATTGACCGCAATGAAAAAATAAGAGTAAGGCAATTTACTTCCTTGCAAAACAGTTCCGCTGCGTAATGTCGTTCTAAAGCGGCAGTCTCCGCATTGAAATTGTTGTTTTGACATTAACCAATAATGATGTTGCGATCCACATTTTTTACAAACCACCCCTTTATTTAAACGATACTCCTTAAAAGCCTCTATCGACAGCTCTTCGTTCTTATATACGTATGTTACTCCTTGTGTGCTCATAATTTCTGATGTTTGAATGAACGATGTACAAACATAATCAATATACTATTAATTCTATAGGATTAGTAGAGTTTATTGGTGGTATAAATCCCAAATTCAAAAAATTATCGCTTTTGAGCCCCAAATAAAGGGTTTTAACCGTTTAAGACCGAGTGCATAGGGGTTATGAAAACAACAGATAAGCTAATATCAATGTTATGATAATGTTAAAAGTTTGCGCAATTAAAAACGCATACAGAGGTTTTTTACTGTTTGCATTAAACAGATCTGCGAAATTTGTTTCCAAACCAATGCTGGTAAATGCCAATACAAACCAGAGCGTTTGAAGATTTTTCAAGCTCCCTTTTACTTCTTCCATAACATCCGAAGAGAGGGCAAATGAAAATAACAGAGAGGCTGCAATAAAGCCCAGTACGAACTTTGGAAACCTTTGCCAAATCACTAATAAGGATGGCTTTTCTTTTTGCTCTGCATGGTCTCCTTTTCTATTTAATGTCCAATAAACACTAATGGCAAAAGCTGCAATCCCTAACAACACATTTTGAGAAAACTTTACAATCGTACTAATTTTTAGAGCTGTTTCCCCCACCAACGTACCGGAGGCCACTACAGCTCCTGATGTATCGATACTTCCACCCAACCAAGCGCCTGTTACTTCTTGCGAAAGGCCAAGATAAGCTGCCGCATAAGGCATTCCGATCATCATGGGAATAGCGGTAATCAGTACCATAGATATCACATAGGACAATTTTTTAGCATCTCCATTAATAGCACCTGATGTGGCAATAGCCGCTGATACTCCGCAAATAGAAACCGCGCTGGAAATCATGAGTGTCAACTCCTCGTCTACTTTTAATTTTTTACATACCCAAAAAGCAAAGTACCAAACTGATAGCACAACTACCAGAGCCTGCACCAATCCAAGTGATCCGGCCTTTAAGATGTCTGAGAAGATAACGGTTGTACCCAATAAAACCAATCCTGTCTTTACAAAAAACTCTGTGGTCAATGCCTGACGGAACCAATCCGGCAACTTGAATGCATTGCCAATAATTAATCCAATGAGCAAACTAAAAATCACCGCTTCCAGATTAATGCCTTTTATAAAACTATTACCTGCAATCAAGAGGGCGGCCGTTGTCAATACATATACGCCAGGAAAAACGATCAGGAAATTTTTGAGCTGCTTGCCAATGAGGTATACAGCAATGGCACTCAATACATACACGTAGACAAACTGCGTAAGTAATTTAATCCGGTTAGCACCCGAAAATACCTTGGTCAGCACCTCCTCTGAATTTTTCCAATTATAGGTTGGTGCGTCGATGATGAATCCCGACAAGGAGAAACACAAAATCAAAAAGCCAATGAATACTGATGTCCAGTCTTCGTGAACAATGGGTTTACTGGAAACGGTTGACATATAGTTTAACGTAAATGAGAGAGAAGGATATCAACTCGCAAAGAAATTAAACCTTACTAGAAAAAAAAGACAAGTTGCAGAATGGTGCAAAGCATGCCACAAATACCTGCTCTATTAAAAGAAGAAGGGTTTCTAACCGGTCGATTAGAAACCCTTCTTCAATTCTTACCTTTTACAAATTCCTATACTTCCACATCTATTATTCCATCGCCACTTTTCCCTTGTGCTTCTTTTTTATGAAATAAACCATTGACTTTATCTTTCCAGCCATCAATGATCATGTAGACAGAGGGCACCAACACCAAAGTGAAAATCATAGAACTGGTCAAACCACCTATAATCACCCAAGCCATGCCATTCTTCGTTTCTGCACCTGCGCCTGAAGCCAGCGCTATCGGAAGCATACCGAAGATCATGGCAAGCGTTGTCATTAAGATCGGACGTAACCTTTCTTTACCTGCTTCAATCAATGCTTCTTTTACCGGCATGCCTTTTTCCTTTAAGTGATTGGTGAAATCTACAATCAAGATGGCATTTTTAGATACCAAACCCAACAACATGATCAATCCAAGAATGGCAAAGATAGTAAGCGGATTCATCGTCAATGCCAATGCAAAGATAGATCCTATCAATGCTACAGGAATAGAGAACAATACTACAAAAGGATAAACCACACTTTCATACAGCGCTACCATGATCAGATAAATCAATAAAATACCAATCAATAAAGCCAGACCCAAACTTGCGAAAGAATCCTTTTGATTTTTAGCATCTCCTTGATAATCCAATACAACACCCTCCGGCAATTTTACTTTTGCCATACTCGCTTGAATATCTTCTACAATCGTCCCTGCCGGGCGGCCCACAGCGGCCGACAAGATCTTCACAGAGTTCATACGGTCTGTACGCTCCAGTACGGATTGTCCTACTACTTCGGTTACATCCGCAATATCGCCCAACTGTATAATTGCTCCTCTGCTGTTGCGTATATTCATCTTTCTCACACTCTCAATATTCGTCTTGTCCGTTTTGTCCATGATGATATTGATTCCATATTCTTCTCCTTTATCTTTGTACTTGGTATTGTTGTTTCCCTGGAACGCCAACTGTACAGATTGACCGATGTCTCCGATACTCACACCCAACTTGGACATTTTATCTCTGTTCAAATTAATAGCCACTTCGGTTTTTGGATTCTTTGTACTGAACTGCACGTAATCTGTTCCTGGTGTTTTAATGACTACTTCTTTCACCATGTTAGCGGCTTTGATCAAGTTGTCCATGTCTGTTCCTTTCACCGCAATCATGATGGGAGTCTGACTATTTCCAGTAATACTGACAGGTTGTACGGTAATTTTAATTCCCGGAATAACAGACAACTCATCTCTTAACTTTTGTCCAAACTCATCGGTAGAGAACGAGCGTTCTTTTTTATCCACCAGAGAAACCGACACTTCCGCCAGGTTGCTATTAGCAGAGGATGCATTAGCAGCCGTTTGACCGGATTGTGTTCCAACGTTGGAAAATATTTTCACTACTTCCGGATGCTTCATGATCATTTGCTCTACCCGCTGCACCGTTTGATTGGTTTGGTTGAGCGGCGTTTCGGAGGCCATGTCAATCTGTACAATCAATTCTCCGCGGTCTGCATTACCCACAAAGCTCGCTCCTACAAAACCCGCACGAAGTACACCAAACGTAGCACCAAACATAACTAACACAAGGATGATTATGTAACGTTTATGTCCTAATGACCAGGTCAACACGGTACCGTAAAATTCTTTAATCGAATCAATGACATGTTCGAATGCTAAATTCAAACGACCCCAGAAGGTATCTTTTTTCAAGATTTCTATTTTACCCCAACGTGATGCCAGCAAAGGAGTCAAGGTGAAAGAAACAAATAAACTCATCAAGGTAGAAAACACAATTACCAAAGAAAACTCCTTCAGGATGTTTCCGATCAATCCACCGGCCAGAGACAAAGGTAAGAATACCACAACGTCTACTAACGTAATGGCCATGGCTGTAAATCCAATTTCTTCCCGTCCTTCAAGGGAAGCCGTACGCTTGTCTTTTCCCATTTCCATGTGGCGGTAAATATTTTCCAATACCACAATACTGTCATCCACGAGAATACCTACTACCAGGGACAGAGCCATCAAGGTCATGAGGTTCAAAGAAAATCCGAATACCCACATCAGAATAAAAGTCGGAATCATTGCCGAAGGAATGGCAACCATCACGAACAATGAACTTCTTACACTGTGAAGAAAAATAATCATGACCATGCCTACGATAAAGACAGCAAGGTATAGATCATGCATCACCGCATCTGCAGAAGCCAATGTATAAACCGATTGATCGGATGCAATTTCATAATTGAAATCTTTAGACGCATACATGTCTTTGATGGTTTTCAATTTTTCTTTTACACCTTGACTCACCGCAACGGCATTGGCATCGGATTGTTTAAAAACCTGAATACCGATAGCCGGTTTACCATTGATACGGTTGAGTGTTGTGGCCTCTGTTTGTGCATCGGTCACCGTAGCGATATCTTTTAACAGAATACGACTACCGTCTGCATTTTCACGAATGATCAAATTTCTAAGATCCTCCACTTTTCTGATTTTTGCATCGAGTCGTACGGAAAATCTATTTTCCATAGAGGTCACATTCCCCGCGGGATACGATATGCCATTGCCTGCTACAATCATATTGACTTGCGTAGCTGAAATATTAAAAGCGCTAAGCTTGTCATTGTCCAGGTATATTTCGATTTCACGTTCATTTCCCCCGATGATACTTACTTGTGATACACCGGCAACATTGGTCAACAGCGGTTTTACCTGCAGGTCTATGAAATCATACAATTCCGTTTGAGGAATCTTCGATGTGATACTCAACTTTAAGATTGGAAAATCATCTGTACTGAAACGACTCACCACCGGATCTTCTACCTGATCCGGTAATGTTCTTTTGATCTGATCGATTTTACGTTCGGCATCGTTCTGAGCCAAGGTACTGCTGAATCCAGACTTTAACGTAACGGTAACAGCAGATATACCTTCTCTTGAAGCAGAAGAAATAACATCTACTCCTTCAATGGCAGATACCGCTTCTTCGATCGGCTTCGTCACACTGCTCTGTACTTCTTCTGACGAGGCTCCCGGATAAACAGTCGCTACCGAAATAACGTTAGCCTCGAATTTAGGCAACAAGTTATAGTTCAGCGTACGGTAACTGATAAATCCAAAGAGGATCAGGGTAACGAAAATTACTGTAATCAGTAATGGTCGCTTGATGGCAATTTCTGTAATTGACATAATACTATTTTTTAGCAGTTTCTATTTTACTACCATCAATCAAATTGATCTGGCCATCTGTAATGACTTCTTCACCTTGCGTCAAGCCACTCAACACTTCGATGTTTTCTCCGATCTCACGTCCCAGAGAAATTTTTCGTTTCACTGACTTGTTGCCTGAAGCAATAAAAACGTAAGGATTCTTTACACCTTCCACCAAAGCTCTTTTCGGTATTTGAAGCACTGTAGCATTTCCACCTACATTAAATTCGGCTATCACATAGATACCAGCCTTTAGACGAACGCTGTTATTATTGGCTACCGCAATTTCTACCCGGTAATTATGATTGTCATCTCCCTTAGGACTGATGAAACTAATGGCACCATTAAATACAGTGCCCGGAAAAACTTCTGTCGTTACTTTTACACGATCGCCCTCTTTCAATTTGAACACGTCACTTTCACTCACAAATACCACGGCCTTCAATTTACTGATGTCTACGACAGAAGCGATCTCTACTCCGGTATTCACATATTCACCGGCAATTAATTTTTTATCCGTAATGATGCCATTGATTGGAGAAACAATATTGCCGTCTTTAATTTGTTGTCTGATCAGATCTGCTTGTATCTTATTGGTTTCATAATCATACTTTGATTTTGTAACCGCACTTTCTGTAGCTGCATTCCCTTGCAATAGGACTTTATCTCTTTCATAATCGCTACCTAATTTTTCTACATTCAGTTCCGTAGACTTCAGGTTCAACTCTTTCTGTTTCACATCTACTACACCGATGATTTGACCCTTTGTTACTTTCGATCCTAACTCTATATTCAACGATATAATTTTGCCGGATGCAGAAGAAGAAATACTGGCTTCTTCATTGGCTGAAAGTACAGCGGGCACATTCAGATTGCCTTGTATCGGCAATGGCTCTACGTGAAATGTAGACACATAAACCGGCACGATCGAGCGGTCAACGACTTGCTTGCTGGCCTCTATTTTTTTCTTATTATTGATCAATGTGAATACAATGGCAAGTACTATGACAACCAACGCTGCTATAATAATGATAGTTTTCTTTTTCATTCTTGTAAAAATTAAAGTTGATTGATGTATGCAGGTAAAGTCCCTTGAGATTTTTCTAAGTCTACTCTTGCAGACATAAAATTCAATAGAGAGTTGATATAATTGCTTTGAGCTTCCTTTAAAGAATAATCTGCATTAAGGAAATCGGTCAATGAAGCGGTGCCTTGTCGATACTGTAAATTAGTAGCTTCAAAAACGTCTTTAGCTAATGCTAGATTTTCTTTGTCTTTACTAAGACTCGTATAAGAGCTTACTAGTTTTGTATTCGCATTTTCGTAGTCTACCTTATAATTTTGTATGCTTAACTTTGCATTCTCTCTTGCATTCATAAGCAACAGCTGAGATTGCTTCAATTGGCTACTTTTATTGAATCCACTAAAGATGGGTACATTTAATTTTACGCCAATGGCTGAATAGTCATACCCTTTAGTGAATGAATTAGAAAACTCTGCTCCGAAAGAATTTACACCATACCTTGCATAAGCAGAAAGTACGGGTGCAAAAGCTGCTTTCTTCACTTTCACATCGATTTCCTGTGCCAAAATATTTTGATCCATGATCTTATAATCCAATCTGTTTTCTACATTCATCTCTACACCTTTTGGCAATTCTGCTTTTGCTAACGTGTAGGTAGAATCTTCAACACGAATGGACGTTTCAAGAGGCATACCCATTGCATTTTTCAGTTTATTCAACGCCAATTTCTTGTTCGTTTGAACCAAGTTAATTTGAGAGGCAATATTATTGGAACTTACTCTTGTACGGTCATAATCTATTTTACGAATGACGCCACGTTCGTATTGAAGTTTCAAAATACTCAATAGTTCCTTATACTGCTTTTCATTCTCATGCAATAGCTTTTCTTGTTCATTATAAATGAGTACTTGATAATAGGCCAATGAAGTATTATAAATCAATGTTTCATTGTTTTTCAATATATTCAACTGCGCTATTTGATTGTTTACTTTTCGTGCACTGATGGCTTCGATAGCCGATTGATCATAGATCTTCTGATCTACCTGCACCACTGCTCCATTAGCGTGTGTCTGGCCCAATGTAAGGGTTGATTCCTGCGTACCGGCAGGTGTATTAATGGTAAGAACATTGGTTTGCAACTTCGGGTTATAATCTGAAGTAAGTGTACCCGCAACCTGTGGCAAATAAACAGACAACGCCTGTATATTTTTTTGTCTGGCAATCTCCACTTCATTATTATAAACTGTACTGCTTGGATTATTCTTCAAACTGTACTCTATACTGCTCTTCAAGGTGAACACACTATCAGCCGACTGACTTTGCGCAGCTTCTGAGATGCTGATGAGCAGAACAAGACTCAGCGTAATTCGGTTTAAATTTCTTATTTTATTCATGGTAGTAAAAATTAAATTCTTGGTATTTTATTCTAATATCTTTAAGCTTTTCCTTTTAACTTCTTCCACTTATTAAACAATTCGTGATGATGAGAGAGCATAAACTCCATAAAATCAATCATCTCTTTGAGCGCTCCATTATATTCCTTAGTTGCTTTTGTACGTTGCTCTAATGCCTCTCGCATAAGGAGCCTTACTTCGAGCGCTTTTTCCAAGTGTTCCTCAACATGAGTCAACCATTGCTCAATTTTAGATTTGTAGTATTTTTTCCGGTCACCTGGTTTGGTGACATATTCTACTTGCTGTTTTAACAGCAGTATATTAATGGCATTATTCGCAGCGCTTTTACTGATGCCTAAAGTCTGTTGTATCTCTTCCAGCGTCCATTCCAATTGGTCGGCCACCATAAACAATCCTACGATTCTTGCCTCTGCCGGAGTCTCTCCATGTCCTTCAAAAAAGACTCCCAATTTTTCGATTAAACGTTTTTGTGCTGCTGTCACATTCATATGGTCGTATGTTATCGAGTTATATTGTATCAAACTTACAAAATATTTATTTGGTTCTGAAAATTATGAACTAAATAAATATTGTACAAAAAACAGAACTTGAGGGAAAAAGGTACACCTAATCGGATAATTTGGTATCTTGGAGATGGTTAGCGAAGAAATTCCCGCCACCGGAACAAAAAACAAGAAGAAATGGCAGAATTCAAGATTACACAGGCCCAGAAAGAATTGGTTGAAAAACTGGGTGTTTTTTATGAAAAATCAGGTATGCAGCCAGCAGCCTGCCGTGTCATGGCATTGATGATCGTTTCGGATCAAACAGAACTCACTTTTGAAGAGATTCTCCATACGCTGGGGATTAGTAAAAGTGCTACCAGCGGAGCGATTAATTTACTGCTTACGGCCAATCGGCTGGAATATATTACACGGCCCGGCGATCGTAAGCGTTACTTCCGCGCTAAAATTCTAAACTGGAAAGTTGACATGTTGCAGAATATGTCGCAAATGACCTCTATCGGCCCCTTGCTCAAAGAGATCAATAAACAACGTCCAAAGTCAACGAAGGAGTTTAACAATACCTTAACAGAAATGATTTCTTTTCTTGAATTTCTAAATGCAGAAATTCCTTTTCTATTAAAAAAGTGGGAATCGAAAAAATAATACTTAATCTTAATAACGCTTAACGAACAACCTGCACCCAACCTTTATAGGTAAGTCCATTTTTTTGTTCCAACTGAAAATAATACACTCCATCACTGAGACCATTGGCTCCCCATTGGTTTTGATAATTTTCGTTTGAGTAAACCAAAGCGCCCCATCTATTGTAAACTCTGAATACCCAGGGAATATCTTTTATACAACCTATATTAAAAGTGTCGTTCAAACCATCGCCATTAGGGGTGATAAGATTAGGAACAAAATTACCTTCGCAACAATTTGGATCTACTATTACTTGTACACTACTCGTATCCTTGCAACCAAACTCATCCGTCATGATCACTGTATAGATGGTAGTCTGCAGAGGACTCACAATGGGATCAGCAATCGATGAATCACTTAAACCTGTTGCAGGACTCCATGCATAAGTCAAACCTCCTGATGCATGCAAGGTGTCTGACTTATTTTGACAGATCAATGCAGGTTGATCAATTGTTACTTTGCATTCATTTATTGGACATACCGTTTGAAAAAGAATATCATCTATTCCTACATCATGACCTCCGTATTCTCCAGAATCTAAAATGATTTTTATGGTAATGGCCCCAGAAATTGGTGCAGTCCATATGGTACAGATGTGTTGCCAATTTCTATCCGGAATGACATTCTTAAAAAACTGTGTGCCGTTAATGGAAAAGGTTAAACCCGGTCCGGGGAAAGCGGAACCAGCAATGTTTGTTCCATAAGAAGAAAAGTAATATGTATTCCCTGCTGTAACGACGATGTCTTGACTCCATATGACACGGTCTCCGGCATTAGAGGCATCTCCGATTAATATACCGCTTCCGTTTCCGGTATGATCTGTTGCGCTCCAGGGTCCGTTCCACAATTGCGCTTTTGTTGTAATGTGGAAATGACCCGGCCCTAATGTTTGCGTAAACACCGCTGGATTGGGAGCACATTGTACGGCCAATTCACTTGTAAATGTTGTCGGAGGACAAGTCATATCCGCAAAATCCCCGTTCACCGCCAGGTTAGGTCCACATGCTTTATAGCTATCCGTACCACATGTATAGGCAACCTGAGCAATACTTTCCTGCATCAAAAAGAATAGAGCTATTAAAAATCCTACCTGTGCCAACATCTTTTGACGTTGACCTCTTAAATATACCGGTAAGTATAGTAGTTTCATAGTTACTGGTATATGCGACTTAACGCTTTAGTGTAACCTTTGAAAAACTAAAATACCTATTAGTAAGTATACGACGAGATCGCGAAACTATTTTTATTGATTTATAAAAACTCTACCCTATACGAAAAAAACCTTTACTTCTGTGACTCTATTGAATGAAGTCAATTGTATTCTCATCAAACGCATTAGATTTTACAAAGCCTCCTCCCCCAACAACCACTATATCATCCAAGTGAACAGACGTATGGGCCGTCGTATTGTCAGCAGAATATACTTTCACCTCAAGGCTCACATCTTCCGAATAGTAATTGGTTTTATTAAAAAACAAACTATCATCTCCCGCACGAATCCAGGAATAGATGGTAGATCCTTCACGTTTGACATACACTTCTCCCGCACGATTCGTGCTACTTTTAGACACACCGGTTCTTGTTGAATCTTGCAGGTAGATCTCATCATTTGTGAGGAAGGCAGCAATCAAAGGATTCTGTATATCCGGTGATGAAAAATTAAAAATCAATTGATCAGAGAAACTATAATTGCCGGAAGCGACAAAAGAACTGTAACTGATTTTCACCTCGAAATCTCCTTTAAATTTATTATTGGATGCAATGGATGTGCCATTGGCGGAGATCGCATTGTGGGTACTTAAATAAACGTATCCATCCTTAACTGAAATCGTATCGTCAACGTTTTGACGATACGCTAACCATCGTTTTGTTGTATCAACCGGAGTAGGATCGTCAATGTATTTTGCACAGGAAGAAAATATTCCCGTTAAAATAAAACAGGCTATAAAACTAAAATACTTTGTAAGTCTTGTGTACTGAACTTTCTCCATAACCCATTAGTTAATGGCTACCGGTTTATGCTGCTCGTCTACCGCAACAAAGGTAAATAGGCCTTCTACGGCTGATTCTCTTTTGGTAGAATACATTTCTTCCATAAAAACTTCCACCTTGACTTTCATGCTGGTATTGCCTATATGAAAGACACTCGCTACGGCTTCAATCATTACTCCACCGGGTATGGCTTTTTTAAAATCTATTTTCTCTGAAGAAACCGTTACCATGCGCAAACGGCTGTATCGTGTTGCCGTAATGAAAGCCGCTTCATCCATGATCTGCATGACCACTCCTCCAAACAAAGTGTCGTGGTGATTGGTAATTGGAGGGAATACTACTTTGAACATTCTTGACTCCGCTGCTTTGATTCGGTCTGACATAAATTCTAACTTTTTGGAATAAATAATAAAAGTTAAGAGGTACGAGCTAGGAGGTACGAAATGCTAGCTCGTACCTCCTAGCTCGTACCTCTTAAATAAAAACCCCGCCATTAGCGGGGTTTCAATCGTTATACTTTTTCTTTCTTTGGTTTTACCGGATAATAAATCGTTTCCGACAAACTGGCTCCTGGTGCCACCATTGGTAAGACGTTTTCTTCTTTCAATACTTTCGCATGAATCAGGAACGGTCCTTTTGTTTCTTGTGCTTGTTTAACCGCTGCTTTGAATTCTGTTGCATTAGAAGCAGACACGGCATTGACACCAAATGCTTCTGACAATTTTACAAAATCAGGATTTAATAAGGCTACACCGGAATAATTTTTTGCATAAAATTGTTCCTGCCACTGGCGAACCATGCCCAAATAATTATTATCCAACAGCAATACTTTTACCGGCCATTTTTCCTGAACGCATGTAATCAATTCCTGTAAGTTCATTTGGAATGAACCATCACCCGTAATGCACCAGGTTTCGTTGAATGGCATCCCCGCTTGAGCGCCCATGGCTGCTGGCAAACCAAAGCCCATAGAGCCCAAACCACCTGAAGTTAAAAAGTGATTTGGTTTTAAGCGCAAACAATACTGAGCAGCCCACATTTGATGTTGTCCTACATCTGTAGAAACGATGGCACTGTCGTTCAGATTTTCTTCCAGCAATTGTATCGCCGTGATTTGTGTGAAACTTTCCAAATCAGCCGGCATCAATGGATACTCTTCTCTTAGTTCTTCTAAATGCTTTAGCCATTCGCTACGCTTCGCACGATTGGTATCGTTGCGCGTATCCGGAATCATGTCGATGACTTTCTTCAAATCACCGTGTACAAACACTTCTGTTTTTACATTTTTTGCATTTTCACTTTGATCAATATCAACGTGAAGAATTTTTGCATTTGGAGCGAAATCTGCCAAACGACCGGTAATACGATCATCGAAACGTATACCCCAGGCAATGATCACATCGGCTTCCTGTACCGCTTGATTCGCGTACTTCATGCCATGCATACCCAACCATTGGAAGTACAAGGGATCATCGTGTTCCATGGCACCAACACCTAAGATGGTAGAGATGACAGGAATATTTTCACGGTGTACGAAATGTCTCAATTCATCCCAGGCTCTGGACAATAGGATACCATGTCCCGCCATGATCAATGGACGCTCTGCAGAACCGATCAATGCCGCTGCTGCTGCAATTTCTTTATCGCCAAATGTACCAACCGGTGTCGCATGTGGTTTTACAAAATGTTTATCCCAATCTTCATCCAGGTCAACGAACTCTCCCTGTACAGAACGGGGTATGTCAATCAACACAGGGCCCGGACGACCGGTGATGGCGATTCTATAAGCTTCCTGAAAAATAGCCGCGGCTTCTTCCAGGTTTCTGATCAGAAATGTTTTTTTTGTAATCGGTATACAAATACCGGTAATGTCTGTTTCCTGAAACGCATCCGAACCGATCAAATGCAGTCCTACCTGACCTGTAATGGCAATCATCGGAACAGAGTCGGCATACGCATCTGCAATACCCGTTACTAAGTTTGTTGCTCCAGGTCCTGAAGTGGCTAAACAAAAACCGGGACGGCCCGTAACACGCGCATAACCATTGGCCATGAAGGCCGCGCCTTGCTCGTGCCTTACCAACACATTGTTCAACTTACTAAACGCCAACGCATCATAGATGGGCAAAATCGCACCGCCGGGATACGCAAACAAATCTCTTGCATCCAGCAATTCGATGAGCTTCACGATGTATTCGGCACCTCTGAGTTTTATCTTTGGAATCATAGTCGTTAGTTGTTAGTCGTTAGTTGTTAGTTTTTTTGTTTGGAGTCACTAACAACTTCTCAATGCGTATTCTTTATTTTACTCGTTGTTGGCGTCTCGCCAACAACTGGACTTTAGTAACACGTTTTTATACCATCACTTGTTGGCGAGACGCCAACAAGAAAGGAATTAAAACTCATCCGTCACACAACCTTCAGAAGCTGTAGAGACTGATCTTAAATATTTATAAAGCAATCCGCTCTTCACTTTGTAAGGAGGTTTTACCCATGACTTTCTTCTGTTTTCAATTTCTTCTGCGGAGACAATCATATCGATCGTATTGTTGACAGAGTCAATCACGATGCGATCGCCATTTTTAGCTAATGCAATATTACCGCCTTCTTGTGCCTCAGGTGTGATGTGACCCACAACAAAACCGTGTGTACCACCGGAGAAACGTCCGTCTGTAATCAACGCTACTTTATCTCCCAAACCGGCACCCATGATCAATGAAGTAGCCTTTAACATTTCAGGCATACCCGGTGCACCTTTAGGACCTACATAACGAATGACTACAACATGTCCTGCTTTGATCTCTCCTCTTTCTACTGCTTTGTTCAAGTCTTCTTCAGAATCAAAAACAAGAGCCTCACCGTCAAATTTCTCTCCTTCTTTTCCCGTGATCTTCGCTACAGAACCTTCTGTTGCCAGGTTACCCCACAATACTTGTAAGTGTCCTGTTGCTTTGATCGGCTTGCTCAATGGTGCAATGATATCATTCGCCGGCATGTCCTGTACGTCCGCTAAATTTTCTTTTACTGTTTTACCGGTTACCGTCAAACAATCGCCATACAGCATACCTTCTTTCAACATCATTTTCATGATGGAAGGTAAACCACCGATTCTTTCCAAATCTTCCATCATGTACTTACCACTTGGTTTCAAGTCTGCAAGTAATGGTGTCTTATCAGACAAATCCTGAAAGTCTTTCAACGTGAATTTCACACCTGCTGCTTTACAAATAGCAAGGAAGTGTAAAATCAAATTGGTAGAGCCTCCCAGTATCATCGCCACACGAACGGCATTAGTAACGGACTCGCGTGTAATGATGTCTCTTGCTTTAATGTCTTTCAACAATAATTGTTTAATGGCTTCACCGGCATTCAAACATTCTTGTTTTTTCTTTTCACCTATTGCAGGTGACGTAGAACTATAAGGTAAAGACAAGCCCATTGCTTCAATAGCAGAAGCCATGGTATTGGCCGTATACATACCGCCGCAGGCACCTGCGCCCGGAATAGCATTTTGTACGACACCTTTGAAGTCTTCTTCTGTGATGGCGTGGTTGAATTTTTTACCCAGGGCTTCAAACGCAGAAACAATGTTCAACGATTCACCTTTCCAGTTACCGGCTTTGATCGTACCACCGTACACCATGATAGACGGGCGATTCAGACGGGCCATCGCGATAACGGCTCCTGGCATGTTTTTATCACAACCAACCACTGTTACCAATGAATCGTAATAGTGCGCTCCAGAAATGGCTTCAATAGAATCTGCAATCACATCGCGTGATACCAAAGAGTAACGCATACCTTGCGTTCCCATGGAGATACCGTCGCTTACTCCGATGGTGTTGAACTGCAAAGGCTTCAAGCCTGCTTTATTCACTCCTTCTTTGATCTGAGCGGCCAAACCGTTCAAGTGCATGTTACATGTGTTTCCCTCGTAACCGGTAGAAGCAATGGCCACCTGGCCTTTGTGCATGTCGGCTTCTGTAAATCCAGCGCCGAATAACATGGCCTGTGAAGCCGGTTGATTTGGATCTTCCGTTAAGGTTGCACTGGTCTTGTTGATTTTATTTTCCACGTAAAGAAATAATTTAAGCTACTGTTAATACTGATTTATTAGCCACGATGTAGTCTGCAATGAATGCGCCTACTTCTGTGGTCGTGTGTTTAGAATCTTTTTGAATGTCTGAAGTCACCATACCTTTTTCCAACGCGTGCACTACTGCCTGACGAATGGCTGCTGCTTCTTTGCTCAAACCGAAAGAGGTTTCCAGCAACATCGCTGCAGATAAAATCGCTGCCATTGGATTGGCAATGTTTTTACCGGCTGCTTCAGGGTATGATCCATGGATCGGTTCGTACAAACCTACTTTGCTTCCGACAGATGCTGAAGGCAGCATACCCAATGAACCTGTGATGACAGAAGCTTCATCGGTCAATACATCACCGAATAAGTTTTCTGTTAACACCACATCAAAGTGTCTTGGGTTCTGAATGATCTTCATGGCCGCGTTATCGACGAACATATAATCAACCGTCACTTCAGGATACTGAGCAGAAAATTCTTTTACTGTTTCTCTCCAAAGGCGTGAAGTTTCCATCACGTTGGCTTTGTCTACTAAAGTCAATCGCTTGTTACGTTTCATGGCTGCTTCGAAAGCCAGTTTAGAAATGCGCAGGATTTCTTCTTTGGTATATTGACAATTATCAAAAGCTGTATCGCCATTGTCTTTTCTTCCTTTTTCTCCGAAGTATATTCCGCCTGTCAGTTCTCTGAACACCACGAAGTCTACACCGTCCACTAAGTCCGCACGCAGAGGTGAGGAGTTAGCCAATATTTTATACGTATTGATGGGTCTGATGTTGGCGAACAAGCCTAACGTCTTTCTCATCTTCAGCAAGCCTTGTTCCGGGCGAACAGGTGCTTTAGGATCGTTGTCGTATTTCGGATGGCCGATGGCTCCGAACAAAATCGCATCAGAAGACTGACAAATTTCATGCGTAGCATCCGGGTATGGATTGCCTGTGGCATCAATAGCTACTGCACCAATCAATGCTTCTTTGTACGTGAACGAATGTCCAAATACTTTTTCAATGGCACCCAATACTTTCAATGCCTGATCAGTCACTTCCGGACCGATACCATCTCCTTTTAAAACTGCAATGTTCTTATTCATTGTAAAACTTATGAAACGATACTTAAATACTTACTTGTCTTTTCGTAATGCTCGATCTTGTCTTTGATGCTCAACAAATAATCGATGTCATCATATCCGTTGATCATGCAAGTCTTCTTGTAGTTGTTGATCTCAAACCCTTCAGACATATTATGTCCTACGATCTCGATCGTTTGTGCTACCAGATCTACTTTCAATTCCAAATTGTTATCGGCTTTCGCTTTTTCGAAAATGGCATTCAAAAATTCCTGTGACACTTGTACCGGCAACAAACCATTGTTCAACGAGTTGTTACGGAAGATGTCTGCAAAGAAAGACGATACTACTACTTTGAAACCGTAGTCTGTAAGCGCCCAGGCCGCGTGCTCTCTGGAAGAACCACAACCGAAGTTTTTACCGGCTACCAATATTTTAGAACCTTTGTAATGTGCATCGTTCAAAATGAAGTCTGCTTTCGGCTGGTCTTTGTCGTCGTATCTCCAGTCGCGGAACAGGTTGTTTCCGAAACCGTCTTTCGTTGTCGCTTTCAAAAACCGCGCAGGGATGATTTGATCGGTATCCACTTCTTCAATCGGAAGGGGTACTGCTTTTGAAACGATGGTGGTGAATTTTTCCATGGTTAGATTTAATTTTATTGTAAGCTTCTTAACTATTTAGTTTGAGAAGGTCTTGTTTAGTTCAATTATTAGGGCGTGTCCCTGTCCCGAGGCTTCGGAAGGCTATCCGCTTCATTCCTCGCTCGGATCAAACTAGATTGTTATCTCTGTTTAGTGCCTCGCTGCGGGCTTTCCGCTACTATCCTTCACGCAACTTATTTTTACCTATTTTACTCTTTCAAAAGTCAGGACCATGTCTCCGTTCTTCAGTGTCTGCACAAGCACCAACTGCTTGTTGGTAATACTGGGAACGTATTCATTCTTTTCTTTCTCAGATGTAGTCTTCAATAGTTTCCCGCCTTTCGCCAGCTTATACTTGCCACTGAATTTTTTGCCTTCTGTATCTACCTGCGTATAATCACCACCGGTAGTATATATGATTTTTGAATTCAATACCTTTTTGCCGGCAGCGTTCATCAGGTCTTTCATCAACTTCAGTTCATCTTCTTTCAATGCACTGCTGAACTCTTCTGAGAAAACAGCACCCGATGCTTCGTCAATGGTAACAAACGCGTTACCCTCTTTTACTACTTCCATCTTCACAATTCTCCACGTGCCCACCAATTCTGTTTTGGTCACACCTTCTTGTGCCTGCGCAGTGAAAACGAATAGGAGACAAAAGCAAAAAATTAAATTCTTAATCATACACTTACTGTTTAGCTAATTCAGGTGTTAATACTTCTCTTTTTTTGGTATCAGGTCTGAAGACCTGACACCAAAAAAAGAATTATACTTTTGCCGTTTCTTTTTTCAACGCTTCTCTGATATCAACGATCTTACCAGCCACTGCTGTTGCAGCCGCAGTCAATGGACTAGCCAGCAACGTACGTGCTCCCGGACCTTGACGGCCTTCGAAGTTACGGTTGGAGGTAGATACACAATATTCTCCTTTTGGAATTTTATCTTCGTTCATTCCCAAACAAGCCGAACAACCCGGTTCACGCAATTCGAAACCCGCCGCAGCCAACACTTTATCGATGCCTTCTTCCTGTGCTTGTTTCTCTACTTGCTTAGAACCCGGAATGATGTAAGCATTCACATTGTCTGCTTTTTTCTTTCCTTTCAAAAACGCTGCTACTTCACGCAAGTCTTCAATGCGGGAGTTGGTACAGCTACCGATGAATACATAGTTCACCGTCTTACCGATCAGTTTTTCACCGGCTTTGAAATCCATGTACTCTAATGCTTTGTGGAACGTAGGACGGTTGCTTTCTTCCATAGAAGCTTCCGTAGGAATAGCTTCCGCGATGCCGATGCCCATACCTGGGTTCGTACCGTATGTGATCATCGGTGTGATCTCTTCTGCCGTCCAGTTGTATTCTTTATCAAACTTCGCGTCTGCATCGGTTTGCAATGTTTTCCAATACGCTACCGCTTCGTCGTACTTCGCGCCTTTCGGAGCGAACTCTTTGCCTTTCACGTAATCGAATGTGGTTTGATCCGGAGCGATGATGCCGCCGCGTGCTCCCATCTCAATACTCATGTTGCAGATCGTCATACGCGCTTCCATAGACAAGGCGCGAATGGCAGAACCGGCATACTCTACAAAATAACCCGTACCACCGGCAGCAGATATTTTAGAGATGATGAACAGGATAATATCTTTAGACGATACACCTTTACCCAGTGTACCGTTGATTTCGATTTTCATCGTCTTCGCTTTGCTTTGCATCAAGCATTGTGTAGCCATCACTTGTTCTACTTCCGAAGTACCGATACCGAATGCGATTGAACCGAATGCTCCGTGCGTAGACGTGTGACTGTCGCCGCATACGATGGTCATCCCCGGAAGGGTAATACCCAACTCGGGGCCGATTACATGCACGATGCCCTGGTAAGGATGACCTAAACCATAGAGCGTCACGCCGAATTTCTTACAATTTTCCGTCAACTTATCTACTTGTTGACGAGACAATATTTCTTTAATCGGAAGGTGTTGATCTTTTGTTGGTACGTTATGATCCGCAGTAGCAACGGTACGATCCAAACGGAACAGGCCGATGCCTCTTTTCTCCAAACCACCGAATGCCTGGGGGCTGGTTACTTCGTGTACTAAATGTTTGTCAATGTACAACACACTGGGACCACCTGCGATTTCGGTCACCACGTGTGCATCCCATACTTTTTCAAATAAGGTCTTACCCATGTTCAACTATCTATTAATTATGATTGTATTTAAATCTGAGCTATCGGGCGCAATGCATTGCGCCTCCTGCCGGCATGTTATGCCTTGGCTTTCTCAATGGAAACCTCTTTCATCAACACATGCAAGTCGTCGTCGTTTACTTGCTTGAGTTTATCTGCCATGTTCAGGAAAGCTTCGTAAGCGATATCCAATTGCTCTTTGTTCAGCATGTAGCCCACGTTAGCTAAGCGGTGATTTAACGCGGCACGGCCACTGCGTGCAGAAAGAAGGATAGAAGAAGCATCAGCGCCAACATCTACCGGATCCATAATTTCGTAGGTTTCACGATTCTTCAAGAAACCATCCTGATGAATACCGGAAGAGTGTGCAAAGGCATTGCGTCCCACGATGGCTTTATTGGCTTGAACCGGCATGTTCATCATGGTAGATACCAAATGACTGATCGGTACTAATTTTTTTGTATTGATGCCCGTCTCCAATCCCAAACTAGGATGTGACTTGATGATCATCGCAATTTCTTCCAAGGCCGTATTTCCTGCACGTTCACCGATACCGTTGATCGTACATTCGATCTGACGCGCTCCGTTCACCACACCCGCCATAGCATTAGAGGTAGCTAAACCTAAGTCGTTATGATTGTGACAAGAGATGATCGCTTTGTCAATGTTCTTTACGTTGTCCACCAAATACTTGATGCGTTCACCGTATTGCCAAGGCAACATGTAACCTGTAGTATCCGGAATATTGACTACTGTGGCGCCTGCAGCAATGACTGCTTCTACCATTTGTGCCAGGAACACAATGTCGGCGCGTCCTGCATCTTCGCAGAAAAATTCCACATCGTCTACAAACTTACGTGCATACTTCACCGCAGCAACACCTGTTTCCAAAACTTTCTCACGGGTGCTGCGAAACTTATGCTGGATGTGGCTGTCAGAACTACCGATACCGGTATGAATACGCTTTCTCTTCGCATACTCCAATGCCGCTACCGCTGCGTCTATATCTTTCTCCACCGCTCTGGTCAAGGCACAGATGATGGGGTTAGAAACTGCTTTGGAAATTTCTACTACAGAATTAAAATCACCGGGACTTGAGATGGGGAAACCCGCTTCAATCACATCTACCCCGAGTTCCTCGAGTGCCTTGGCTACAATGATTTTCTCCTTTGTGTTCAATTGGCAACCCGGGACTTGCTCTCCATCCCTCAATGTTGTGTCGAAGATATAAATCTTATTTCCCATAATGATGTGTAATAAATTGCCCCCCAGAGTGATTTTTGCTCTGAAAAGACACCTGTTTTTGAAATGCGTTAACTACAAATTTAGTGAAAAATCAGGATAAAAGGGAGTATTATAGCCCGAATTTTAGGTACTAAAAGAGTGTTTTATGGCATTTAGAACGGGGGGAAGGGGGATTAAGTTCCTAGGCTAGGACGAATGGAAGTCTTGTCCCCGCAGGGTCTCCTGAAAGGGACCTGCGTCTTGAATGCTCTGACGATTGTTTTTGCATTCAAGACGCGCGCAGGGTCCTCTGCGAGAGACCCTGCGGGGACATAGAGATGTATTGGAGTTCTGAGGAAGGGAAGGAAGAAGTGGTTAATAATTAGGGCGTTTCCCTGCGGGCCGGGCTCTCGCTCCAAGTCCGCCCGCCGCACCAATCAGCGCGCTTCGGGCTTTCCACTCGATCCCTAACGCAAGGTCATTATAAAATCAAACGTAAAGGTTTCATCGCAGACTTCACAAATCCCTGGCGCTGGTAAAATTCTATAGCTCTACGGTTTGTCGGATCTGTCAGCAAGGTTATTCTCAAACAACCTTTTTCCTTCGCATAATTAATAGCGGCTTGCAATAGCTTTGTACCCGCTCCTTGTCCACGGTTATCGTCTTTTAAAACCAGGTCTTCCAAAATGGCAACCGGTCCGCCCATGGCTGTGCTGACCGTATATAAAAGACTGACCATACCGATGACTACTTCCTTTTCTTTGAGCACGAAAAGGTTTCCTATCTGAGGATTCTGAATGATGTTTTTCAAACCGGCTTGTTGTTTGAACAAATCCGGCGAGAAGTCTGCTTCCTGCATAAACAGCAATGCAAGGAGTTCTGCCATAGCAGGAATATCTTCTAATGTTGCGGGTTGAACGATGGCCATTTTTGAATTTTATAAAAACCAATTTATTCAAAAATACGATCAGTACAAAACTTCTTGCTTCTCTACTGCTTAAAAAATACTCTTTTCACTCTTTCCCCAATACCGGTCAACAACTCATAGGCAATGGTACCAATGGCTTTGGACTGTTCGATCAAGGTAGGAGAATCGCCAAAGACAATCACCTCATCTCCCTCTTTCACCTCCACTCCGCTGACATCAATCATGGTCATGTCCATGCAGACATTGCCGATGACCGGACACAACACACCATTGATGCTTACTTTTCCGACTCCGTTGCTGAAGCGTCGATCAAATCCATCCGCATAACCGATAGCAATGGTCGCAATGGCAGTTGACTTGGTAGCTTTTCCTTTACGGCTGTAGCCCACGGTTTCACCCGCTTCTACCTGTTTCAGTTGAGAAACATGAGTAATAAGCTTGCCCACATTCATCAATTTATGCTGAAATAAACCGTTGACCTCCACTCCATACAAGCCGATTCCTAACCGTACCATGTCAAAGGAGTATTCCGGAAAACGCACGATTCCGGCGGAGTTCAACGCGTGCTTGATGAATGAATAACCCAATGAAGTTTCTAATAGGCCACAAAACGATTGGAATTCTTTTAACTGAGTTTCTGTAAATTCATTCCAAACTTCTTCATCGGCTGCCGCCAGGTGTGTGAAAGCACCTGCAATGGTCACTCTGTTTTGATGCAACAAGAGCAATTCCAATAAAGCCTGCACGTCTTTCTTTTCAAAACCCAGGCGGTGCATGCCGGTATCCAACTTCAGGTGAATGTTGGCCGAAGCATTTTCCCAGTCCAAATATTCAATCCATTCTTTCAGGATTTTAAAGCTGTATATTTCCGGTTCTAACCGGTAGCGAATTAATGTAGCAAAAGTTTGACGATCCGGATTCAGTACCATGATCGGTACCGTGATGCCGTAGTTGCGAAGCACGACTCCTTCGTCGGCATAAGCTACAGCCAAATAATCAATGCCTCTGTGCTGCAGCAATTGTGCCACCTGATGACTCCCGCTGCCATAAGCAAAGGCTTTTACCATGCCCATGATTTTGGTGCCGGGTTTAGCAATCGAACGGTAGTAATTCAAATTGTGAACCAAGGCATCCAGGTCAATTTCAAATCGTGTACCGTGTACTTTTTCTTCGAGTCGTTGGGTGATGGCTTCAAATCCAAAGCTGCGTGCGCCCTTCACGAGTATGAGTTCGTTTTTCAAAGAAGTGAAATCAAACTCCTTTAAAAAATGTGTGGTATCGGAAAATAACTGCGTAGTCGATGGAAAAACTTTTGCAAAAGAAGAAAACAGCGGACCGATACCGATCAGTTGCGTTACTTTTTTACTTTGTAATAGTTCGGCGATGCTTTTATACAATTCCTCCGGGGCCAGGCCCGATTGCAAGACATCCGATAAGATAACCGTCAAAGGCAAGGTTCTTCTATGCTGTGTGGCAAAGTCCAAAGCCAGTGAAAGGCCCATCAGGTCATTGTTGTAGGAGTCATCGATCAGCACCGAACTGTTGATGCCATTCTTCAGTTCCAATCGCATGTGCACCGCTTCCAAACGAGCGACGCGTTGTGCAATGTCTTCAACAGAAAAACCGAACAACACCAAATAGGCCATCGCATGCATCGCATTCTCTACCGAGGCACCATCCGAAAACGGAATATGAATACGCTGCACTTGTCCCCGAATTGACAGGTCAAGATCCCAGCCATTGCTTTGTCTTTCTTCTTTTACAATTTGTATATCCGCAGCCTTGTCTTTTCTGGACCAGGTGAAGGAAGGTATTTGTTGTGCTTGTACTTCGTCGTCAATGGCTTTGTGGTCTTTGCAATAGACCAGGTGTTCAACCCCTACGAACAATTTCAGTTTCTCCCTAATCTTATCCGACTGACTCTTGAAACCTTGATCATGCGCTGTACCGATGTTGGTGAAAATACCATGCACCGGTTGTATGACGTTGCGCAGGTATTCCATTTCATAATAGGTAGAAATACCGGCTTCAAAAATAGCCATGGAATGATAGCCTTCCATTTCCCAAACAGAAAGCGGAACACCCAATTGTGAATTATAACTCTTAGGACTACGCACCACCGCATAGTCAGTGTGGAGCATTTGCCAGATCCATTCTTTTACAATGGTCTTCGCATTGCTGCCTGTGATGGCCAATACCGGAATGTGAAACAAGCTGCGCTTGTATGCCGCCATGGTTTGCAGAAAACGCAAGCCACGCTCCACCTTGATGATGTTGGAAGATTTTTTGAGGGCAGGAGTCAGTCCGCTTTCCTCCTCGATCACAAAATGTCTTACCCCTTGATTAAATAAACTCTCCAGGTATTTGTGTCCATCGTGCGAAGGACCTTTAATGGCGATAAAAAGTGTATGCTGAGGAAAATGCAGGGAACGGGAATCGGTAAGCAAATGACGCACCTCTACTTCATCGGCCTGCCGGCTAATGACGGTTGCTCCGGGAAGATCAGCGATTTGGCTAAACAACATAAGCTTAATGTGCACGTGGAGTATTGCCGACTCCTTCTGTTAGTTTCAGAAACTTAGGATACAAAATGATCAGGATCAATCCGGCTAGTAACGTGAAGGTACCTAAGATAGCATAGGCGTACGTAACGTTTGAACCTTGTGAGAAGAAAGGGAATGCAAAAGCTAAAATGAACACCATTCTGAAAATGGTGGTGTACACATTGAACATACTATTCACTCTGCCCGTCAAATCTACCGGCACCAACCGGAACAAATACGACACACGGAAAATTCTTGAACCGGAATTGACAAACCCTTTCAGGAAACAAACCACATAAAACAACCACACCATTCCGCTTAACGCGCTGAGGTAAAAAGCAAAGGTGGTCATGAAGGTCATGATGATAATGGCTTTTGGTAAACTCATCTTAGCAAATAATTTGCTGATGACAAAAGCTGAAATCAATGAGCCCGAAGCATACATCAACTCGGATGTTCCCAATACATAAGCCGACTCGTGCAAGTGATTTCTGACATAGAGCGGTACCAAACTAAAGAGCTCGACCAACACGATGACGAAAATAGAATAAGAACACAAACCAAAAACATTGATGAGCAAATTGTTTTTCAAGTAATCATACCCCTCCTTCATACTCTTCCAGATGTCCTGATCCTGATGAATAGAAAGCACCACTGAAGGGGTATAAGGCATGAGCATGATGATGATGAATGAAAGAAAATAAGCGCCTGCATCCAGCAGGAAAATCTCGTGCATGGCCCACTTATCAATATAAATAGGCAAATGGAATTTCATGCCAACAATGTCCAGGTTGATTCCATGTACACCTTCCAGCAATACCGCTGCTAATGCGGCAGCGCCAATGGCTGTAGTCTGACCCACCACTTCGATCCAGGAAGCTACACGTGTATAGTTATCGCTGTCACTGATTTCCTGAGCAAAAGCATAAAGATTAGGGTAATGAATCAGATAGCCGAAAAAGATCATTCCAAAAACAATCAATACCAAACTACTCGGAAGCCCTCCTTCTCTATAACCTAAAGAAGCGACAGACATCACAATCAATCCTTGTACAAAATTTGTTCCTAAGAAAATATCTTTACGGTTGAAACCATCAATCAATGCACCGGCATACAACCCCCAGAACAGAGAGCCGAGTGTAACGATGGCAAAGAAAGCGATGAATAAAGAAGACTCGCCACGCGAAGTAAAATACCACGGAATAGATAACATGGTAATGCCCTGAGCAAAACTGGAAACCCCGTTAGCTAAAAAAAGTGTGTATAATGACTTCGTGTTTTTCAATTTTGTATATTACTGTAAATTATGGACGCCGAAAATCATTCTCCTAAAAAACAACTTACGGCAGAAAAAGCCTATCAAAAGATAACTGCCTTTTGCTCTTTTAGGGATCGCACCCAAAAAGAGATCGTCGACAAATTATACGCAATTGGCGCAAGTAAAGATATAGTTAAAAACCTGATTTTAAAACTGCAAGAGGAAGGATATCTCGACGAAGAGCGAATGGCTCGTACGTATGCGGGAGGGAAATTCAGAGTGAAAGCTTGGGGACGGAAGAAGATACAGGTACACATGAAACACCTTGGCCTGTCCAAAGAGCAGATCAATAAAGGCTTAGCGGAAATCAGTACACCGGAATACCAGTCCCGTTTGGAGGATTTATTCGATAAAAAATGGGAAAGTCTTCATAAAGAAGACGATTCAAGGCAACGTCTGGCTAAAACAATCCGTTTTCTGTCCGGTAAAGGTTATGAGGCCGATTTGATTTGGGATGTCGTACGAAAAAGGAACTTATCAACAGAAATGGATTGAACCGCTTCTTTGAGCTTTGGCCTACTTCGTTTTACGTGTAGTTTTTGTAGCACTAGGCGGTGCAACTTCCTTTTTCCCCTTCAGTTTTTCTTCTGTCAGGTCATACAGTTTTTTTAGCATGTCGTATTTCTCCTGCAACTCCTGATAGTCCTTTTTAAGTTGGGTCAGCTCTTCCTTTAATACTGATGCGGTCTTCGTCTGATAGAATGCTTGTCCTTCCTGGAAACTCTTTTGCCATTGCTTATCGTAATAGGCACTGAAAAAATCAAACTTCAAGGCCAAAGATATCTTCTTTAACAACTCCGAATCCAGCGCCTTTCTCTTATAGATCCCATACACGTTTTGCTTGGAGGTATTGATCATATCCGCCAACTCCGTGGGTCCTATTCGTAATTCCTTCGCCCTGGCTTTTATCTTTTCGCCTATGTGTAATGCCATGTTCAAATTTGGCACTCAATAAGCTTTATTCCAGCTATTTAAGACATGTTTAATGTTTACGTAGTAAATAAATAATTGACTTTTGTCAATCAATAAATTACATTTAGGTACAATCATACTACAAATGCTCGTGTCACAGATAAAAGGAGAGAGGATGGAAACACCTGAACTTTAAAAGGAGTCTACCTTCCAAAGCTGCAATAGCTGCAAACTTAGCGAAGGTTTTTCAATAAATGTTAAAACATCTATTGAAACAGAAGAAATCCCAATTGCTATCGAAACCGCATTTTTTGTTTACTCACCCATTTAAAGAGGAAACCATGTTCGCATCATTCAAAAGAGACCACTTCATTTTAGGATACACCAACAATGGTATCCTCTATATTAAAAATGGAGATGTGATGTCCTTTGATAACCTGAAAAGATTGGGTTATGATTCTACTAAAGCTATTGATCAATCCAATAATCTTTTTGATCATGCCCGCAACATTAAAGTTTCTATCTTTATGCCTTTGCGTAAAAACCTTTGGTTGTCTCCATGGTTTACAGTCGTCAGTGCTTCACCACTTCAACAGGAAGAAGTGACTCACCTTTATCGTTTCTGTCAACTCATGGGAGGCATAGAGATTACAATCAGTCATGTCAGCTGTGTGAAAACGTTCTTAGAACAACCGAGCATAAAGCTTGTTCGAAAAAATTATGTTAGTTGTTAGTTGTTAGTTGTTAGTTGTTAGTTGTTAGTTGTTAGTTTAAAAAATAATTTTCATTTATTACAAACAGTCTTTCCTTTAAAGGGACTTGAAACAGGACGGCGATCGGATGTTATAGACCTGACACTGTTTGACAATGCTCAACTGTTTGCTTTAACTCTATCCGTCTGGCCCCTAAAGGGGACTTTAGAGAAACAGAAAGAGGTGACACTCTTTCTGTTTCTGTTTCTGTTTCTGTTTCTTATTTTATTCTATCTGACATTGCGTCCCTCCGGGACACGCTTACATTATTATCAGCCTTTATTTTCTAATTCGTCGCAGCGCGACGTAATGTCTATAACATTCATCTCTATCTTTTTTTCTTAAGTCCTCTTTAGGGGATTTAGGGGTCAGACAGCAAGGGCTAAAGCATACAGCAAGAAAAGAGTTGTTGCTCTTGCTACATACTCATTACGGTCAATTCCTTTTAGGGGGCAAGACAGTTTGCTTATGTACCATGGTACATCTAATTATTTTTCCGTGATTTTCCAATGCTTCCCTTTTTCACTCGACATGTGAAGATTGCCTTCTTCATCAAAGCAGATCGCTTCTGTTTGTCCGTAAAACGGAATCTTCTTGATCAGCCAGGGTTTGGCATGTACAACATCCTGGTTCTCCACTTTAAACCAGTACAGTTTACCATAAGCCAATAAGACCAATTGACCTGAGGCGCCATGATAGGCTGCAGCGGTGACCATGCCTTTCATGAACAGTTGACGGACAGGAAGCAGTTTTTTCTGCTCCTGATCCGTAGAAAGTGAATACCAGCTGACCAAAGGAATCCCTCTGTTCTTACTGAATAAGATCAACGAATCATGAGCATATACCATGGCTTCGCAGTCATAGTTTCTCAATTTTTCATTGGGAGGAAAATCTTCCTGTAAAGCATAGGCAATGGGAACAACTGTAACCTGACGGTTGCTGTCTACTACAAAAATTTTGAGGTCTTTTCTTTTATTAAGATTGTTGCCAATGTCTCCTATAAAAAATCGATGTCTCTTTTGGTCTACCGCGAGTTCTTCCCAATCTTTATTTTGCAGAGACGGATGTGTGATAGTTTTTACGCACGATCCCATGCTATCTAAACCGTAGAGCACCGGTTCGGTACCGCTATCACCTAAGGTCCAGAGTAAGCCATTGGCATAAGCCATACCCGAACACTCTAACACTCGTTCATCCAGGTTCGCCACTCTTTCGATGCGGTGCTCGTGATCACGTTCAAAGCCACTGTACTTGATCTCCTGATGGCAACCGGCGAAGAGGTTTTTGAGGAGGAAGTAGAAGGGGAGGAGAGTTTTCATAGCTAGGAGGGACGAGCTAGGAGCTAGGAAAAAGAGAAGAGGTACGAAACACATGATCTCGTACCTCCTCGCTCCTAGCTCTTCACTATTACTTTACCGCTTCCGCAAAGAACAAACCTTCGTTCAATTCTTCCATGGCAGCATTTTTATAATGTGTTTTCACCAGCAAAGAAATGTTGTTCTTACTACCTCCGAAAGAAATCATACGCACAGGAATTTCTCCCAGTGAATCGATGACACGACGAACAATCTGATTGTTTTCCTGTACGAATTGACCCACGATACAAATAATGGTTTGATCGTGTTCTACTTCTACTGTACCAAACACTTTCAACTCTGCTACTATCGCCTCTAAGTGTTTAGGATTATCAATCGTCAACGACACTGCTACTTCTGACGTAGTGATCATATCGATAGACGTTTTATATTTTTCAAATACTTCAAATACTTTACGCAAGAAACCATGTGCTAAAAGCATACGCGTAGATTTGATCTTGATCACTGTGATGGCGTCTTTTGCAGCAATGGCTTTGATGTCTTTCTCTGTTGTCTTATTCGCGATGACGGTTCCTTTCGCTTCCGGTTGCATCGTATTCAGCAACTTCACAGGAATGTTGTATTTCTGCGCAGGCAGGATGGTAGACGGATGAAGGATCTTCGCTCCGAAATAAGCCAACTCCGCTGCTTCGTCAAATGTCAGTTCCTGGATCGGGAATGTTCTCTTTACGATACGCGGATCATTGTTGTGCATACCGTCGATGTCCGTCCAGATCTGGATTTCTTCCGCACGGATCGCAGCACCTACTAATGATGCGGTGTAATCACTTCCTCCTCTTTTCAGGTTATCTACTTCATCTTTTGGATTGAGACAAATGTACCCTTGTGTAACGATCAGGTGTGCGTCTTTGTTTGCTTTTAACAGGGCACCCAATTTCTCTTCGGTATAAGCCAACATCGGTTCATCGTCTTCATCGATGCGCATGAAGTCCAGTGCCGGTAACAATACTGATTTGTAACCTTGTTCTAATAAGTACGCGTGAAACAATTGTGTCGAGATCAATTCTCCTTCTGCTAAGATGGCACGTGTGTGTTTGTCGCCAAACTCTTTTTCCTGAGTGAATGCAGAAATGAATTCATTGTGCTGACGAATCACTTCACGGCCTTTGGCTTTGCCTTCTGCCGTTGTATATAATTTCTCTACAAATTCATCGTAAGGACCAAACAGTTTTTCAATCGCTTGTTTGGCACCGGCAACATCTTTCTTGGTCAACAAGTCAGATATGCCCACTAAAGCGTTGGTTGTTCCTGAAACGGCAGACAAGACTACCAATTTCTGATCAGCACCTGAAATCAATTGTGCTACAGCATGCATTCTTTCCGGCTTCCCAACTGATGTACCTCCAAATTTTAAAACTTTCATAGTGTATTATTAATTAATCTATCGAACGGTTTTTTATAAACGAATGGATGACGCAACTATTTTAGAAGTTGATCATTTTAACTGCTGTGATTCCAGCTTCATCACCTTTGTTGCCATGCTTGCCTCCTGCACGGTCAAACGCTTGTTGTTTATTCTCTGTAGTGAGTACACCGAAGATTACAGGTTTATCGTACTTCAGAGAAACATCCGTAATACCCGTAGCCACTGCCTGGCAAATGAAATCGAAATGACTCGTCTCCCCTCTGATCACACAACCCACACAAATGACCGCATCAATTTCTTTTAGAGCAGCCATCTTTTGTGCACCGATGCTCAGTTCAAAACTGCCGGGTACATATTTTTTAATGATGTTTTCTTTCTTGAGTCCTTTTTCAATCAAGGTGCTGTAAGCTCCTTCGTATAAGGCTTCCGTGATTTCCGTATTCCATTCTGACACAACAATGGCCACTTTCTTAGCGCTTAGCGATGCGGATAAGTTGACGTTTGAGTACGTACTTAAATTTTTTTCTGATGAAGCCATGGGGGTAATTTCTTACTAAAGGTCTGACAGCAAAAAGGGATAAAACGTTGCAGCTTTATCCCTTTTTGACTGTTGCTTATTATGATTACTCAGTCACTAGGGCGTCTACACGTGCCTTGTATTTCTTGGCATCGTTCAACTCAGGAGACTTAGGATATTTTGTAAGAATGGTGTTGTAAGCATCCGAAGCCTTTTTGTTTTCTTTTGCTGACTCGTAAGCAGTAGCCAACTTCATCAAATAAACAGGCGTGAATTGCTCGTTAGGTTTGTAATCAGATGCTTTCAAATAATAAGAAGCTGCTTCCTCATACTTTTCCAATTCCATATAGGCATCGCCGGTTAGAGAGTATGCTCTTGCCTGTATCAAATAATCGTTAGAAGAAAATTCATTCAGGTTAGTAATAGCATCTTCAAATTTACCTTGCTTCAAATAAATCACACCTGAATAGAAGTGTGCCAGTTTAGCTGTTTTCGTTCCGGAATAAGTTTCTGCAATGTCAACCAGGCCTAAACTCTTACCATCGCCTTTCAAGGCTTTATCCAATGAATCCTGTTCAAAATAATACACAGCCGGGTAAATCGCATTCTGTGCTTCTTTATTTGATTCGTCTAATGTGTACTGGTAGTAGAAATATCCTGCAACACCTACTGTTACTATGCCTACAAGAATTAGCAACAAATTTCTATAT
The DNA here is from genome assembly GCA_028288405.1 of Chitinophagaceae bacterium. GTDB lineage: Bacteria > Bacteroidota > Bacteroidia > Cytophagales > Cytophagaceae > JACMQM01. The sequence goes on along the minus strand of JAQBNS010000104.1, from coordinate 12,905 downwards.
TTTTCTGTTGGAGTCTTTGAAGCTATTGTTTCTACTTTCTCTGCCACCTCTGCTTTTGTTTTTACGTCTGTCATTTCTGTATTATAATAAAAATAAATTATTCGATGATGAATGGATAGTTTTGGTCTACATACACGTCTTTGTATGCTTCTGTAGCCAATGGATAAGGAGATTCTTCCGCAAATTTCACAGAAGCCTCTACTACTTCTTTGATGCCTTTGTCAATTTTTTCCAAATCTGCTTCTGTCGCATATTTGTTTTCGAAAATCGCCAGTCTCACTTGCTCGATTGGATCTTGTGCTTTGTATTCTTCCAACTCTTCTTTGGTACGGTACTTCGCAGGATCTGACATCGAGTGACCTTTGTAACGGTATGTTCTGAATTCTAACAACGTAGGACCATCACCTTTTCTTGCACGTTCTGCCGCACGTTCTACAGCCAAGTGTACTTCTTCCACTCTCATGGCATCTACTGCTTCTGAAGGGATATCGTAAGACTCTCCTAATTTGTATAGTTCTGTTACATTAGAGGTTCTTTGTACAGAAGTACCCATCGCGTAACCATTGTTTTCGATAACGAAAATTACCGGAATCTTCCACAGCATAGCCATGTTCAACGTTTCGTGAAACGCGCCTTGACGCACCGCACCGTCTCCCATATAGCAAATGCACAAGTTGTCAGTACCTTTATATTTTTCCGCGAAGGCGAGACCTGCACCCAATGGCACTTGTCCACCTACGATACCGTGTCCGCCTACGAAGCCTACTTCTTTGTCGAAGATGTGCATAGAGCCACCTTTACCTTTAGAAGAACCGGTTGATTTACCATACAGTTCTGCCATGATTGCATTTGGACTAGTGCCCAATGCCAACGGTTGACCGTGGTCACGGTAAGCCGTAATGTATTTGTCACCTTTCTTCAAAGCTGAAACCGCGCCCAAAGCACAAGCTTCCTGACCGATGTACAAGTGACAGAATCCTTTTATTTTTTGCTGGCCATACAACTGACCTGCCTTTTCTTCGAACTTTCTCAGCAACTGCATTTTCTCATACCAGAAAAGATACGTTTCCTTGGTAAATTTTGAATAGCCGGTTACTTTTGTTTTACCGTTGTCTTTCACTTTATCCTTTACGCTAGCCATTTCTAAATCCTTATATTGTGTACAAAGCGCCCAAAAATAAGGAATTTTCATGTACATAGAAAAACTTAACGTGCTTAATTTCAAGAATTATTCCAGTGAAGAAATAAGCTTTTCTCCTGAAATTAACCTTGTTACGGGTCTGAACGGCAGTGGGAAGACAAATTTACTGGATGCCATCCACTGTTTGAGTCTTGGGAAAAGCGCTTTTTCCACCCAGGAACAGAACCTCATCCTGACCAATCAGCCCTTTCTTTCCGTCCTTGGATTTTTCCAAAAAACAGGAAAATCGTACGAAGTGCGTTACGATTATCAGAAGGGAAGCAAAAAAGTAATTCTCCTAGACGGCAAAGCTTACGACCGACTGAGTGATCACATCGGACGTTTCCCTGTTGTATTGATTCACCCCGACGATCAGAAAATCATTCGGGAAGGCAGTGAAGAACGACGCAAATTTTTTGACCAGTTGTTTTGCCAGATCGATCATCACTACCTCACACAACTCATGCACTACATGCATTTGCTGAAGCAACGCAATGCTTTATTGAAAGAGTGGAAAGAAGGCATTACTAAAAAAGACTTCATACTCCTTGACTCCTATGACACGCCATTGCTGCGCCTGAACGAAGAGTTGTACAACAAGCGAAAACAATATACCGCGCAGTTGAAGACTTACTTTTTGTCACAGTACAAAAAGCTGACAGAAGACAAAGAACAGATGAATATTGCCTATCAATCGGACCTTGCTAAAACAGATTTCCCTGGTTTATTTAAAAAGAACAGAGAGCGGGATCAGATCATGGAACGCACGACCCTGGGCATACACAAAGACGATTTTCTTTTTACACTGGGAGAGCAAACGGTAAAACATTATGGCTCACAAGGCCAGCAAAAATCCTTTGTCATTGCTTTGAAGCTCGCACAATTAGAAATGATGCGCGAATTCAGCAAAACAGAACCTATTTTACTGTTGGATGACATTTTTGACAAACTGGACGATGAACGCATCCACCATTTGGTGCACAATATCGCCGGTACCACCTCAGGGCAGATTTTCATTACCGACGCCCGACCCGAAAGATCCATGGAAATAATTCGACTCCTGAAACGGGAAATCCGTATATTTCATATTAATAAAGGGAAAGTTATTTAGTTGTTAGTTATTAGTTGTTAGTCCGGTTACTAATGGCATAAAACTAATAACTAACAACTATCAACTAACAACTGATCCATGTACGACAAAAACGACTTCTATAAACGCAAATCAGACATTCAAAGCATCGGTGAAGCTTTGGGAGACATGCTGGATGCGTTTAAGATCAAGAAAAAATTTAACCAGACTCATGTGATACAAGCATGGGGAGACTTGATGGGAAGCGCGATTGCCAGACAAACAAGAGAGATTTTTTTTAAGGATCAAAAACTCTTTGTCCGCATCGATAGCGGAGCCTTGAAACAAGAACTTTCCATGCACAAAAGTTTAGTGGCTGAAAAACTGAATAAATTCATAGGAGAAGAAGTCGTTAAAGAAGTTGTTTTCTTATAATGAAAAAAATAATCCGCCAAAGTTTCCTTTTTTTTGCTGCCTTATTCATGGCACAAATTGCATATGCTGATGCGATCCATAATCAGGGATTTATTTTAAATAAAGGACAATGGCCAGATAGTATCTTATCCAGAGCGACCTTTGCCTTTGGAGATGTGATTTTACAAAAAGACGGTATCGTATTTTTTTTGCGTGACAAACAACATGCACACAACCACGATTCAAAAAGTGTGCATGGGCATGACAGTACCGCTGTTATCCGTGGACATGTTTATAAAATGAAATTTCAGAATGCCCATCTTAATTCTCCAAAGGGATTCAATGCTTCTTCTTTTCATGTCAATTTCATCAAAGGTGAAAATCCCGATACATGGGCCAGCGATTTGTCTTGTTATAAAAAATTAGTCGTTGAAAATATTTATCCATCTATTGACCTAATTCTATATGCAACAGACAATGGATTAAAATATGACCTTTTCCTCAAGGGAAATGCTAATCCTAAACAAATTGTAATAGACTATGAAGGCACTGATGGACTATCCATTGACAATGAAGGGAACCTTCTTGTAAAAACATCTTTAGGTAATATTACAGAAAAGATGCCCATTGCCTTCGTAGAAAAAAACAACCAATCCAAAGAGCCGGTGATATGCCGCTACCAATTGCTCAATAACACGATAAGATTTAATATTAAAAATTTATCCCGCGCAAAAGAGGAAAAATTAGTCATCGATCCACAATTAATATTTGCTACTTATTCAGGATCTACCGCTGATAACTGGGGCAATAGTGCAACCTACGATAAGAGCGGAAATTTATATGCCGCAGGAATAGCTTTTGATTTTGGATTTCCAACCACTCTAGGTGCCTATGAAAGGAATTTCCAAAGTGCATACGGTGAAACCTTTCCTCGTCCGGATGGAACATACAACGAAGGTGATCCTGATGTCGCTATTATGAAATTCAGCGCTACAGGTAATTTGATTTATGCTACTTATTTAGGAGGTGATATAGCAGAAACTCCAACCAGTACAATTGTAAATGATCTGGGAGAACTTTATATACTTGGTACCACAGGCTCTAACGGATTTTACGGTGGAAATAAATTTCCAACAACAGCAGGTGCATACGACAGAACATTCAATGGAGGTACTACTATTTATCCATTAGGAATAGCGGAAGGCATCATTCATCCTTATGGATGCGACTTGTTTATTTCAAGACTTAGCAGTGATGGAAAAAATTTATTGTCATCTACATTTTTAGGAGGTAGTGGCAATGATGGTGTATTGACTTCTGATACCTGTATTCTATCCAGAAATTATGGGGATGAATTTAGAAGTGAGATTTTACTAGATAGTATAGGTGATGTATACATCGCTTCCTGCACAGAGTCCACTGATATCATGTCAAGCAAACCCGGTTATAACAGAACTACTTATAATGGTGGAGTACGTGATGGTATAGTCATGAAGTTGAAAGCAGATCTTTCTGATGTCATTTGGAACACTTATTTAGGAGGCAGTGGAATTGATGCCTGTTACTCTTTACAGTTCGGCGCCAAAAACGATATATTTATTACCGGCGGAACAACCAGTAAAAATCTTCCTGCTGGCGGAGGCCTAAAACCTACTATTTCAGGTAGCATTGATGGATTCATATTTCGATTATCATCCGATGGAATGAATCTTATGAATGCTACTTATCTTGGTACAAATTCGATTGACCAAGGTTATTTGGTTCAAACTGATAAACTCGGCTTTGTATATGTGCTTGGTCAGTCGCAAGGTTCCTATCCTATTGTCAACGCACCCTATTCAAATCCAAACTCTCACCAATTCATTCATAAACTAAGCCCTACACTGGATGCCACTGTTTTTTCTACCCAGATAGGATCTGGTCAACCTAAATTTGATTTCGTTCCAACTGCTTTCTTAGTGAATGATTGCGAAAATATTTTTCTTTCAGGCTGGGGTGGTGAAATTAATAAACCCTTATATGGTGTGAATTCACAAGGAGGCAATACACATTCTCTGCCACTTACTCCCACTTCTTTTCAGAAAAATACGGATGGTGACGATTTCTACCTCATGGTATTACAAAAAGACGTGAGCAAATTATTATATTCTACTTACTTTGGTGGAAACGGAGAATATGAACATGTAGATGGAGGGACAAGCCGTTTTGATAAGCGTGGTATCGTTTATCAATCTGTTTGCGCAGGTTGTGGCGGAACATCTCATTTTCCTGTTACTCCGAAAGCATACAGTACAACCAATAACAGCAATAACTGTAACAATGCCGTTTTCAAGTTTGACCTGAGCAGTTTGAAAGCAGATTTTGATGTCGACACTTCGAAAATTTGTGGTATGGGTCCTGTTACCTTTATCAATAAAAGCCTTGGCGGCGCCAGTTTCACATGGGATCTGGGCGATGGTGCTACAAGCACTTCGGCTACTTCCTTTACACATACTTACACTCATCCGGGAACATATACTGTTCAACTCATCGCGATAGATGAGACAACTTGTGTGGGAAGAGATACAGCGGAAAAAACCATTCATGTTTACAGTCTGCCAAACTCACAGTTCCCTTTAGATTCTTTTATCATCTGCAAAGGAGATACTGCACAGTTAAACGCTGCTAACAATCCTGATTATACTTACTTATGGTCTCCGTATCAGTATTTAACAGATCCTACTATATATAATCCCGGAGCATTCCCGAATAAAAGTCAATATTACAAACTGCATATAAAAGATAATGTGACGCAATGTGAAAATACCGACAGTGTATTCGTAATGATTGTGCAAGCTTATGCCGATACACGTTGGGAAAATATTACAGGTTGCAGCGGACAACCTGCTATCCAGGTTAAAAATTATTCAGATAAAAATGGATTCACCTATGTTTGGGATTTTGGTGACGGAACAATAGTAAATGGGAATCAGCAGATCAATCACAGTTACGGTGAATTTGGAGATTACATCGTTAAAGTAACCGTATCAAATAATTCCTGTAGTATCACAGATACCGTACATGTACATATTCCCCTAATTAAAATACCAAATCTATTTACACCAAATGCGGATGGCCACAACGATAAATATGTGATTGAAGGCATGACTAACAATTGGAAACTGGAAGTATATAACCGCTGGGGCAATGCCATCTACACTCGTGAACCTTATGACCAGTCCTGGGATGGCGCAGACTTGAACGGAGGTATTTATTATTTTTTAATTACTGATCCTGCAGGAAATAAGTGTAAGGGTTGGGTACACGTAATGAAGTAAAGAGGTACGAGCGAGGAGCGAGGTTTGCACAATGTCGTACCTCCTAGCTCTTTACTTATGTGTTATAGCTCTTCAGAATTTAATAGACTAAGTTCTCCGTCCTTATAATTTTCTTTCACAAAATTACACCACTGGCAGTCTTTATCTCCACAGCCTACGTCAAACTTCAGGTCTAGGATGTTGCGGTATACTTCTTTGATTTGTCCTTTCAGTACAGCTTCATCTTGCGGCGTTACGGGAACTTTATACGACATATATTCTCCGCTTTTTTTATCGGGTTCTAAAAAATCAAAACGTCCGCTTTCGAAAACAAATGTTTGTTTGTGCTGGTTGTTTAGCAATAATTTATAGAAAACCATTTGTCTCCAATAATCGCCGCCATTAGGATCTTTATCATTGGGCCCATGAACTTTCTTCAATCCATTGGCGGGATTACCTGTTTTGTAATCGATTACTTGTACCAGATTGTTTTCTCCACGTTCCATCTTATCAATCATACCGGTTACCGGCACGGCTTCGATCTCTATGTTGTCAAAACGTTGCTCGATGATGAGGTCACGACTTTGCTGCTTCCACGTTTCAATATTTTGATCGTAGTTTTCTGATAATACTTTTTTACCGTGTTCGAGCATGTTCTCAAACTGGTCTTTGGTAAAATGAGAATGGTACTTGTTCATTCCTTTCTCAAAGAAATTGAGCAATACCGTTTTTGAAGGATTGTTCTTCTCCGGATCGGCTAACAGCTCTTCGAAATAAAACTGCATGGCCAAATGCACTGCACTACCAAATCCCGAATAAGAATTTCTCGAAGAAGGTACCCGCAAGATGTTTTCAAAGTAAAAAGAAACCGGACAATTGAGGTACTTATTCAAGTGTGTTACACTGAGTTTGTAGCCTTCAAGATCTTGCCTGATTTTGTCGGTGTCCATCACTTCCAGTTTCACCTGACTGTTATTTTTCAGGTTGCTGTTCAGTCGATACAATGCTACCTTGTCTTCATCTCCTTCTTTGACTTCTATGAAATCAACCGCATCTCTTACCTCTGCAATGAATTGAGAAGCTTGTGTCTCTTTACCTTTACTGTCCTGCACGGCATAACTGATGTGTAATTTCTCGATAGCACGTGTCATGCCTACATAAAACAATCGTCGCTCTTCTTCAATGTCTTCGTGATCATTATCTGTAGAAAGTAAAGTAGGAGGAAAAACATATCCTCTGTTTTGCTGTCTGCTTTTCTCCCAATTGTGTTGTGTGCAACCGATGAGGTATACCGCATCAAACTCCAAACCTTTGGATGCATGCGCTGTCAGGAAATGAACACCCTTGCTAGACACCGTAGACTTATACAAAGGCAAAGTCAAGCTGTAACGATCCATTGCATTCAGAGTATAGAAAAATTCCTTTACACTGTAATTTTTTTGTTTGTCTGAATCTTCTTTGAGCAAATCAAAAAAAGAACTCAACACCTGAATGTTCCAATTGTGATCCTGACCCTTTAGCAGGGCATTCATCATACCCGATTCATTCAGAATCATCTCAAACAATACTTGTGGTGTATTGATATAATATTGCTTGATCCAATTCTCTACTAATGATGACAAGTGAGAAACTGCAGATACATCAGATACTCTGATGTCATGAAGATCCTTTGCATTGGCGATCACACTGCGAATAGATTTTTCATAATTCGCCACTGTAGTAATTTTCGCAGCGTCCAATGCTGAAATGCCGAAGACAGGATAGTGCAAAATTTTAAACAATTCATGATCGGCTGAGTAAGGCTTTTCCGCCTCTTCATACACATACTTCAACATAGAAAGCAATTGACGTATAAAAGGCACTTCCAATACGTTGATCGCTTTTTTCAAATTAAGTGGAATATTTTTTTGTTCCAATGCACTCACCATACGTTCTACAATAGCATGTGAACGATAGATGACAGCAATTTTGGATAAGTCACCTGTTTGTTGGTATAAATCTTCCAATTCAGCGATGACAGAAGCTTCTTCGTGAAATACATTTCTATATTCCTTTACTTGCGGAAGATCCGGTAAAGAAGCGATACCGTCTGCAGAAGCAATCAGATTTTTATCCAAACCAGGTAAGCGATCGATCAAACGTTCTTTGTTACATTCGATCAAAGACTTCGCAGCATCTAATATTTTTTGCGTAGAGCGGTAATTGCTCTTCATGACAATGCGCGTGAGGTCTGTGCTGTATTGATCCACATAGCTTACGATGTTCTTCATACTCGCACCCTGAAAACGGTAGATGGATTGATCGTCGTCTCCCACTACAAAAATATTTGGTGCTTCATCGTAAGAAGACAACTCATTTAAGATTTCATTTTGCGCATTGCTTGTATCCTGGTATTCATCCACCAATATATACTGAAAACGCTCCTGGTAATTGTAGAGTAAATCTTTGTGAGACTTAAACGCTTTCAGTACCCAAAGGATCATGTCATTGAAATCGTAACGCCCTTTGTGCAACAGTAAGTCTTGATACGATTGATAATAACTGGCGGCTTCTACCAGCTTCGTCATTTTCAATTCCTCTTCTTGTATGAGTTTAATTTTTAAATCTCCTTTGGTATATCCTTTACCACTTTTCTTGTAGGTATACTTTTCATCCAATGGTAATCCCTGAATATAATCCTTCGCTGCACGCTCGATTCCTTCATGTGTCAGGTATTCCTTTTTCATGGTATCGAACAATTGTTTCAAACTCTTGATAGCAAATTTTTCTGCATCGTCTTTCAGTTCGCGAATGATGCTGCCAGAAGGAATGCTCCTATACAACTCTTGATAAAATTGCATCGTCTCCAATTCTGAAACCGGCTGCAATTCTCCTTTGCTGAAGTAATGACGGTTGTAAGTAATGACTTCGTTGCAAAAAGAATGGAAGGTATGTATACTCACCTTATAAGCCATCGGCCCCATGAAGCGCAGCAAGCGATTGCGCATGGCGATGGTACCTGCGTCAGTAAATGTCAGACATAAGATGTTGGAAGGATTGACCTGCAAATCCGGATTGGATAATAACTGTCCGATGCGTGCCGACAACACTTGCGTCTTTCCTGTACCGGGACCGGCGAGTACCAACACAGGACCATAAGTAGTTTCTACCGCTTGTCGCTGCTCCGGATTGAGCTTGGCAAGAATAGAAGTAAAGATTTGTTCGTTGTGTTGTTTTGCCTGCATTGTCTGTATGATGTAATAAGAAGGGGAATTTATTACTCAATAACAAATATACTAAATTGCTCCGAACTGTATTTGCGGGCAAAACAATTAGGGTATCCTATTTGTTATTATATTCGTTGTGAGCATTTGTTTTCGAAATCAAGCCAGGTTGTGTTGCAAAAAATTCTAGTTTACTTCCTTTTCCTATCTCCCTTTATTGGCTTTGCTCAAGAAGACTCTACTACAGCCAGACAATTAAGAAAAGAGCGCAGACAGGAAATAAAAGAATTTGCCAAAGTCGCAGACACGTCTTATTACATGTCCTACCATTCCCAGGTTACTGGTCGTATTTATTTATCTAGAAAAGCTACTTCGCTTTCCATACAAAATGCGGCGCATCATGAGGACCTTAATTACAAACCCAATTCAACACTTAATCTGGGCATTGGCGCAACCTACAAATGGATCACTATAAATCTGGCATATGGTTTCAGCTTTTTAAATTTTCTCAATCCGAAAACGGAATTGGGTAAAACGAAATACCTGGATCTGCAATGCCACTTGTATGGCCGGAAAATTATCATTGATGGTTTTGGACAATTTTACAAAGGATTTTATCTGGCGCCTAAAGGAACTGCGACCTCAGAAAATTCTTATTATTTGAGAGAAGATATGCGGGTGAATCAAATTGGTTTATCCATGCAGTATGTGGTAAACAACCGAAAGTTTTCTTACCGCGCCTCTTTCTTACAAAACGAGTGGCAAAAAAAATCTGCCGGTGCGGTGTTGATTGGTTTCGAGTCCTATATCGGAAATGTACGTTCAGATAGCAGCATGATTCCTTTTAGGTTTGATAGCACGATGGCGAAAAAAAACATTCGTGAATTTCAATATTATAAAACAGGTCCTAATGTGGGATGTGCCTATACACTGGTATACAAAAAACATTTCTTTGTAACCGGTTCTGTAGCGGGTAGTCTGGGAGTAGGCAACAATACGATCGTAAGCGATGAGGGACGGGCGCAAAACTTCGGCGTCAGTACGAGTGTCTTTATACGTGCCTTTGCCGGCTACAACTCCGAGAAGTGGGCCATCAGCGCCATTTATATCAGCAACAATGTAGGTGTCAATCCGGGTGATATTTCTACCCGCATTTCATTGAATACTTCTAACGTCCGATTGAATCTGGTCTACCGTTTCCCTCCTCCCAAACGAGTGAAAAAACATTTGGATGTGATCGATAAAACAGAACACTACATCAAGGATAAGATTGATTATGATCAACTAAAGTAAAAGTTGTTAGTTGTTAGTTGTTAGTTGTTAGTTGTTAGTTAAAATAAAAAAGTAGTTATAAAAAAAGAGTCCGACTAAAATAGCCGGACTCTTTTTTTAACTGTCAACTATCTATTAATACCTCTTATAACGCTCGTCCTTGATATCTGCGAAGAACTTCATCGCTTCATCGCTTTGGTAGTCTACTCTGTTTGTTCTGGAGCTTAATGCTTGTGTAGAGTATGTTTTATAGTCCGCTGCATCCGGAGCTACGGTTATTAAAACAGGCTTCACTAAAGATACTCCATTTTCACCAACGATGGGTTGACTGGCTGTACCTTGTTTCAAACCGAATGCTGTGCCTGTTGCCAACGGATCGTAACCAACTGAACCTACAATACCAGAAGAAAGCGTTATATCTGAAGCGGTGCCGGTTTGTGCCTGCGCACCATAATTCTTCGCAATGTCAGCGAAAGAACCAGACAAGCCTTTCAGTTTTTCACTGATGGTTGCACCTTTCTTCTCAATCAATACTTTACGTTTTACTTCTTCTCTCACATCCTCTACAGAAGCAACACCTTTGTCTCTTTCACCTGTAAGGATAGCCACCACAAATTTATTGTCAATGGTGAACACTTGAGATACCTTGCCGAGCTCCGCATCGTTGTAAGCCCAACGAATCAACTCTCTTGCGTTTTGCAAAGCCGACAAACCCGGATCATTTTGTCCGACATTTTTCTGATCGTATTTCTGAACTTTACCTCTTACAGACAGTTTCAATACTTCCGCGTTAAACGCCGCTGTATCTTTTACTGTGGCAGCAAAATTATCTGCTTTGGTATAGATACTGTCAGTAGTTTCTTCTGACGGTTCAATCGTAGAAACCACCGTACCTACTAAAAACTTCTTGTTGGTTTTAGGTTGTGTAATTTTGATGATGTGGTATCCAAATTCTGTCTCCACTAAATTAGGCAACAAACCTGCTGTTGTTGGAGCGAAACATGCTTTCTCAAAAGCACCTACCATTTGTCCTTTACCAAACCAACCCAAATCTCCTCCTCTTGTAGAAGTACCATCTGTACCGTATTGTTTGGCCATGTCAGCGAAACTAGCACCGCCTTTGATTTGATTCAATACATCCTGTGCCTTCTGCTTCGCTACTGCTTTTGCTTCCGGTGTTTGTGCTTCTGCACGCAACAAAATATGTGAAGCACGAACAGAGTAGTTGGTATCTGATTCTACTTTGATGATTTTGTATAAAGAGAAATTTGCTCCGTCAGCATAAGGACCATACACTGAATCTTTTTGCAAAGCATTCAATCGGTCAGACAATGCCGGAGGCAATTGAGCCGCCGTCTGGTAAGCAGGCAACGAAACCGCGTTTGAATTGTTTTCAATAAATGCCGTATCGTTATCTGTTTGTTTAAAATCAACAATCAGTTTTTCGATTTCTTTCTTGATCACCAGGCTGTCTTTGTAAGTAGGGGTTACATCAAATACTGCGTACACCAATGAACGGCCGGCTTCTACTTTGTATTCTTCTTCGTGTTTGCTGATGTACTCTTTCAAGTCGCCGTCAGACACTTCAACCGTAGAATCAACGATGGAAGAAAACGGAACAAATACAAAATCAACATTTGCTTTGTCCGATTGTGCATGGTACAATTTCTTCGCTTCTGCTTTGGTCACGTATTCTGACTTTTTCAAAAGATTAGTAAACTTCTCTTTCAATCGTACTTCATCCAATTGAAATTCGATCAAGCGCCATTTCATTTGCGTGTTAGGATCTACCTGATCAAAGTTTTGCAAAAAGTTAGTGACAGCTGATTTGTTAAACCCTTGCTGATCGCCACCGAAAGCGCTCTTGATGTAAGAGTGAATGAAGTTACCTTGCACCATGTCAAATTTTTCATCTTCCGTTATGGCCAGACCCAGGTCTTTAAACTCATCCAGGTAGACGTATTTGTAGATCAATTTATTCCATGCTTGTTGCTGGATGTATTGTCTTTCTGATTCCGTAACACCTTTACCGCTTTGGATTTGGTATTCTGCTTCCTGGTTGGCAACAGTATTTTGATATTCTACTCCATCAATTGAAGTACCGTTGATTTTCCCAAGGTCATTTTGATTTTTAAATAAGATCGAGTTGGGACCAAAAAAATCGGACGACAACAAGAATAATAACAAGCCGATTGAAATAAAGCCGACAACAAGGCCGGATCTTTGATTGATTTTATTAAAAACTCCCATATTAACGTATTTTACAGAAAGGCAATTTAATTAGTTTATGTAGTAAAAACCAAACAATAGACGGGTTTGGCGGTATTTATTTTTGTCGCCGCAGGGTCTCTCAAAGAGGACCCTGCGTTCTTGAAAGCGACGAGCATTCGCGGATCTCGCAGGATCATTGGTGAGAATCTTTAAGAGGGGATGTTCTTGATTAATGCGTTAAAGACATTAATTGGCTTATT
>JAQBNS010000056.1 GCA_028288405.1 Chitinophagaceae bacterium | reverse complement strand
CTTGCACGACCTTTTCAATGATTGGAATAATCGTTGCTTGCTTCACATCAGGAACAACTTTTGCGAACACTTTTCCATCACGTTCTATCATCCCAAAGACAATTGTCTTAATTAAATGAGAGGAATAGTTGTCAATCGCTTTGCGTTGCAAGAAGTGTTTGTTTTTCAATCTGCTCCCGATATACGTTTCGTCAATTTCCACGACTTTAGAAAAAGCATTATCCCAATTTTTCACACTAGCACCATGTCTTATTCGATGCGCCATAAACCAAGCTGTGGTTTGTGTTACATGGATGTCTTTTGCTAATTGAATGGATGAGATCCCTTTCTTGTGGGAGGTCATAAGATATATGGCAACAAACCATTTTTGCAATGGAATTTTACTGCCTTCATAAACTGTTCCTGTACGTGCATTAAATTTCTGTAAGCAAGCAGAACATTTATAGGTGATCTTATCCTTGAAGACATAGATCTTGTCCATGCTACCGCAGTGAGGACAATACAAGTCTTTATTTGTTGGCCATCGAAGAGCGGCAAGATGCATTTTGCAAGTCTTTTCGTCTGGTAACTGATGGATCAGTTCCAGAACAGAAGAAAACTTTTTTATGTTTTTTGCCACCTGCATCTGGGGCAGTATAACGGTCCATGATTCTGAATGTATAAAAATGCCGAATTTTGATTTTTATACTTTTCATTATATGGATCGTTATACTGGACTGTATCAAACTTTATTGTTTATGACTGAACTAGAGCAATTGAAACAAGAAAATGAGATCTTAAAAAAGCAGGTGGAATACATGCTTATGAGACGCAAGCAACAGATAGGACTAGCAAGGCTTAAGGCTGGTTATGATGAACTAAAGGTTATGGCTCTAAAGAATGAGCACTATTTAATGGAAGAACGTATCGAGGAGTATTTCCAGCATTGTGCTACTGAAAAAGAGATTCGCATACGGGCTGTTAAATTCCGCATCGGACAGATCAATAAATTCCGACGTGATAATATGAGATTTTGGCCTTGCATCCTGGAGCTTCAATATTGAAGCTCTTTTTTTTGTATTTTTCCAATGATTAATCTCAATGAGCTGAACAAAAAGCCTTAATACTTTGATTTAAGAATTATAATGGATAATATTATCCATGTTAGATTTTTCAACATCGGATGAAGACTTGATATGCATATCTGCGATGGCGCATATTTGTGAAAAAGTCGGAGGAACATGCGATAAATATACGCTTCTTAAGATTATCTATTTCGCAGAACGATTACATCTCTCAAAATACGGTTGTTCTATTACTGAAGATAAAATGTCTGCTTTAAAGCATGGCCCTGTACCGTCAAGATGTTTTGATATAGTTAAGAGCAACAGTGATAACTTTGTTGTGTCAGAAACTGAAGTTAGTATTATCGGGAATGTTGATTATGATTTTTTGTCGGAAAGTAATTTGGAGTGTTTAAATATTTCTATCGAGCAAAATAACGGACTTTCTTTTAATACATTAAAAACTAAATCTCACGATGCTGCTTACAATAAAACAGTAACAGAAAGAGGATTGAATTCTACAATGGATGCAATAGAGATCGCTAAAGCACTCAAGACTCATGATGGGATTTTGAAGTATATAGAGGAAGAAATGAAAAATAAAAGAATGATATTTTAATGAGTCCAACCTTAGGAGATTTTTTTGATCCAGCACAAAAAGCTGCTTTTATTGCAAAAAAGATAAAAGCGGGAGCAGTAGTTAAGATTTTTTCTTTAAGTGCTAAGAAGGAAAAAAGAGTTATAATTCTAGGAGTTTATAATACACAAATTGCCTATATATTTATTAATACTGAAATTAACCAGTATATCTACACAACACCAGAACACAAAGAAGAGCATCATTTTTTAGAGTGTAAAGGAAGAGAATATTTGACAGCAGACTGTTATGTTGCTTGTTGCTATGTCCATACTTCCCATATAGATGTCTTTAAAGATGCTATGGAACAAACTTTAGAAAACGATCTTGGGGCAGTTAATAGAATAGATTTTAATGCTATAAAAGCCAGGATGTGCAAGTCCAAAATGCTGAAGCCGTATATAAAAAATCGATATAAGGTTTGTGCCTAGTTTAGGCCAAAATCTGCTATTTACTTTTTCACTTCAGCTGACTATTTTTTTATAAAATGCTGTTATGTTTAAAGTAATAGAGAACACAATAGAAATACGTAAAAAGAATGCTATTGTATTTCACACAAAATCGATAAAAACCTATTCAATTTTGGGCATAAAATTATTTTCTGTGATTTTAATCAAAGATTCTAGTTCTGCTAAACACCTAAACTGGTTATAATAATTCTTATTCGCTTACCAGTTTGTATGTGAAATAGACATATTCTTCCGTGACGGAAATTTTTTCAGAATCTATTTCTATAAGATGTAAAAGTACCTGTGGTATTTCATGTTCAATTATATTTGACGCGTCCTCTGTAAAAGTGTGTGCAACTTTGAAGGTAATGTATCTAGCCATATTTATTCTTGATATATAAAAACTGTTGTTTGATTTACGGTTGTATAGTTGAACTCTGCATCCAAAAAGTTTTCATGATTAATGAAGTGTGATCGGATGGCTTTAAGATCGGAGCCATCTTCATTCACCCAGCACTTAAAATAATTCATCCCTTTAATATCAGAACCAATAGCATCAGGAGATATAGCAAAGCCAATATACCATTGCTTTGTCTCCATGATGCTAGAGTTCCTTAAATGATGGTTCTCAATACTTATTTGAAGAGATGATCTGTCTCCATTCATGCTGATAAGATATGAAGCAAGTATTTCAGAAAAAAGCGTGAGAACATCGGTTCTTAAAACGTGGGATAAGTAATCACAGTTGAACCGCCTTGGTTATTATCCACAAAGAAATCATCATTGATAAAGACACTTCCAGGTTGAGCAGGCATCATTACTTTGTTAATCTTTAAGGCAAGATTTGATTCCACATATTTACTATTGGCAAAACCATTAAAGATCATATAAGCGCATCCTGATGAAATATTGGCGGCAGTAATTTTGACTTGAATATCCAACTTCATTTTTGTTACGTTACTAGAGTTCGTAATCTTATATTCGAATACATAAGTCGAATCACGATACAAAGAGAATGTCGCATCAGGAGTCGTGCCGCATGCAATAATATTATCACCATGACTAGTTTGATATACCAATCCTAATTGACTTGAATCTTTAATGTTTAGATAGATCAGGTTACCGCCAGAAACAAAGCTTTCATCGTTGTCCCTGAAAACCTTTAACGTAACTGGAATGGGCGTAGGATGATGAGTGGATGTATCAATTGGATTGCTTCCATTATTTGCAGGAGTTGGATCATCTGTTTTCTTGCTGCAAGAAATAATGATCATTGCTAAAGCGAGCATGAAGAGTTGTTTTCTCATTGTTTTTCGATTAAGGTGATAATTACGTTTGCATCTTTTGGAACATTGTTTTGCTGTTTAAGCTTGGCAATAGCCTCGCTTTCAGTGCCTCCAATGAGCTGCAAATGCCGCTCTGATGAACTGTTCCCAACTTTGTACTTCACTTTGTAGGTTGCCATAAGTTTGTTCGTTTTTTGACCAGTATAACAAAAATACGTACTTAAAGTATAAAAATGAATACTTTAAAGAAATAAATACGTCTTTTAAGTGTTTTATAAGTCCTTTTGGTATGGTTTACCTTTACCTAAAGGATATGAAAACTCTAGGAGACAAGCTAAAGGCATTAAGAACGACCAAAAAATGGTCACAGGAAGATATCGCTCATGAATTGGAGATATCACTTCCCGCATACTCAAAAATCGAACGTGGGATAACTGACATTTCCCTGGGAAGACTTACTCAGATTGCAAAGCTGTTTAACCTAACAGTAATCGAACTCCTTTCCTACGGAGAAAAAACAGCATCAAGTACCGTTCAAAAACAACTCGAAACCAAAGACAAAGAAATCATGGCTCTCCAAAAACGTATCATCGAACTCCTCGATAAAAAGAAAAAGTAGACAATATGAGTAACAATGACAAACTGAAAGAAGCTATTGTAATCGCATTGTTTACTGATGATAAGGTGTTTTTAAATAAGAATGAATACATTGGTATTGTTGCTAGTTCAATCGATCCAATTCCCAATGTTCCTGAGCAATATTTAACGGTTGGAAATTTTTCAAAAGAAAGCTGGCCATTTAATACTCAAGCGGAAAGAGTTGAAATTATAAACATAAAGTCGGGACCAGTTCATCATTCAACAAGAACACTACCTGATTCTGTTTCTATGCTATTTTCTGATGTTGTTGAACTTTGGTCTATTGATGATAAAATGAACCCATTGAAAAGACTTTATAAAAGAGAGCCTATTTTTAGCAATTGAAATTTGTTCGGGCGTACAAGATTCAGTACTTTTGTTCTGTCCAGTAAATGAGTGCGTAGATTTTTTGACTATTGCCAAGAACTGGAAATACTTTTTAAACTAATACAACACACGATGAGAAAACCATCCAAAAATGTATTTAAAGTGACTTTAAGAGTATTGGATATACTTTTATTGATCGTTCGGCATTACTGGCCATTTTAGACGCTGAAAATGCGAGACAATTGCCCGCCAGCCCCTTCATCATGAAGGGGCTTTTTTTATTTAATTATCTGATTTTTAATGGTTCTGTTGATAAAATTAAAGTGTTTTTGCTAAATAAATTAGCAAAAAGTTTCTGGATTCAGAAACAAGATTGTAAATTGTTTAAACTTAAGTGAGCAATAATGACCCCATCAAATAATAAGGCCATAGAGAACATGATGAAAATGCAGAAGGCATTTTCCAAAACAAATGAAATGTTTGCTGTCTCTAATGCTATTACTAAGCTTAGCAAACTATATCCCAAGCATGAAAGCGCATTGGATAAGGCAATAAAGCATATGAAAGCGGCTGCAATACACGAAGACATATCAAGATCGTTATTGTGGCAGAAGACTTTTTTCCCCTCAGGAAATGCGGATCCCGCAGAATCAATCAATGTAGTGGAGGAGCCGAGAGTTGAATATGAAGAAGAGATCAATCAAAGAAGAGTTGTTGACTCAATCATTAGCCGACGTGATTATGTAAATGCGATTTTTAATAGAAAATACGGTTGCAAGCTTTTATTCCATAGAGAGGATAGAAGCTTATTAAACTTATCTAAAACGGCAAAAACAGAAGAGCAATTTGCTACTCGTATGGGATCACTTGCGGGCCTGGTCACTTCAATAAATATGGACGTGTTAAGACCATTGATTGCAAAAGGAACAAAGAACGGCTCTATAAATTATTTACAAGCCTATTTAGCGAAAATTGGTATACTCAACGGTACCATCATTGATACGTTAAGAGCGATTGGATATGTTCGTAATGGATATCCCATGCACTCTGATAACGCAGACCTTTTTATTGGACTAGAACATTTTGGAATAGAGTATCCAATCGAGGATTATAACAAAGCCTGGAAAAAAATTCTTGCCGCATACAAAAAAGCTTTAGATGAACTTGTTGAAGCTGTTAAACAAGACCAAAAGCAGCAAAGCTCAAATACACCACAATAGTATGTCCAACAAAAAAAATATTACCTACCTGCTTGGTGCAGGTGCTAGTGCGAAATCATTACCAACGGTTGCGGGACTTCCAGATGCTATACATGCAATGAAAGCCACAGTAAACAATAAAAGTAAGGTATTTGTTTATGATAAAAGTATTACTGGGCAGGAAGCAGCTTATTTAGCTCAGGTCATTGACGAACTCGAATATCTGTATACCATTTCTGGCACAGAGCAAACTATAGATAGTTATGCAAAAACATTATACCTGCGAGGTGGATCCAATAAAGAGTTAAACAGATTGAAAATAATACTGTCAATTTATTTTACTCTTGAACAGGCTTATAGTCCTGTTGACGTGAGATATAGAAGCTTCTTCCAGAAAATATTGACACGTGAAAATGATCAATTAAAATTACCTGCAAACGTCAACATATTAAGTTGGAATTACGACTATCAAATGGAGTTGGCTTTGAGCAATATTGCCAGCTACGAACAGGCAAAAGATTTAGATGATTTTATCAACGTCTATCCTAGAAGCGGAACCAGTAAATTAACACCTGGATTTTCTCTTTTTAAATTGAATGGATCTGCTTGCAGTTTCTCCAATGATAATGGTTTTGAAAGGAATATATTAAGAGCTTCTTACAAAGACGTAAGGATTGATGGAAAGATATCGCATTTGCATATCAACGATTCAGATGAAAGAGTTCTTTATAAACGAATTGCTCAATACTACGAATCTTATCTTAAAGGTGCATATCCATCAATGCATTTTGCATGGGAGAATGATCCTCTTGCTGCCACCACAAGAACATTCGCAAAAATGGCAACCGCAAATTTTACACAAGTGCTGGTTGTTATAGGATACTCTTTCCCCGATTTCAATGACCAGATAGATAGATCAATTCTTCCTTCAATGAAAGGTTTAGAAAAAATTTATATCCAGGATCCATCAGACTACGTAGCTGAAAGGTTTCAAGAAATTGTCCCACCGCTTAAGTTGAAAAATGCTTACCATGATCTCGTACCCGTAC
This sequence comes from Chitinophagaceae bacterium, assembly GCA_028288405.1. Lineage (GTDB taxonomy): Bacteria > Bacteroidota > Bacteroidia > Cytophagales > Cytophagaceae > JACMQM01. The sequence goes on along the minus strand of JAQBNS010000056.1, from coordinate 45,997 downwards.
AAAAAACTAATACAGATTCATTTTTTATTCCATCTGATTTATAAATGTTATGATAGAAAATGATAAGTTAAAGCTCACAACGTTTATTGTCGGCAGCATAATCTTTACTGCTTTTATTAAACAATATACTTTTTACGACTACTTTTCTCTTGACATTTCAGACTATATTGGACTGGATGAAGTACTTACTCCATTCATTGATGACTTATCTTATAATTTGATTATAATGCTCATTACCTTTTGTTTTTTCTTACATAGTAAAAGCGAAAAGGAGAAAAATTTATCCCTAGAAAAAACAGAAGAAATACCTAAAAAAGTAGAAGAAAAAGTAGTAGAGCATAATTGGATAATTAAAGTTATAAGGTGGATACTTTGGAATATAGAATACGTTTTATTCTGGTCTATGACCGCTTTTGTTATTATTTATTTTTACATAGAATATGAAGACATAAAACTTGTTGCTCATACTGTTTCTGTGATTGCGTTATACGTAGCTTTTTTATACATACTAGGAATGGACTTCTTAAGTGATACAGTAAAAAAATATGAAAAAAGCATATACCCCATATTTCTTATTGCGAGTATTCTGTGTTTTAGTCAAATTAAAACTGCGTATGATATATATCGAAAAAAATACAGAGACTTTAAAATCTACAAATATGAATTTGTACTAAGCGATAAAAAAATAAGTACAGATAAATTCAATATCTATCTTGGCAGGACACAGAATAACTTTTTTATATATAATGAGAAAGAACAGGCAGTGAATGTGTACAATACTTCAGAAATTAAAACAGAAAAAGTTATAAGAATAGATTTGTTGCCCAAACCCCTCAAACATATGTCAAAAGAATACGGTATTGCCAATTTAATGCTTCTGGATACTAGCTTGAAACTTAAGGACTCCCTAAGAGTTAATGATAAGATTTTTGCTAATACTGAACATCAAGTACAAATTGAAGAAATCCTAAAACGATGGAAGGTTAACTACAAATTAGACCCCGCTCCTTTCGATGGAATAATTGTCATTATTCGATAACCAAATACAAAAGTTAAAATCTAAAATGATACAGCTATGAGTAATGATTTTTTGCAACTAACTATTTCACTTAGTGAATTCGTTGAAAAATACGAAGGATTTAAAAAGGAGCTAGAACAATTGATAATTTTTCAACCAAGAGATGTTGCTTCATATAAAGAGGAGTTTAATGAATTAAACAAAAGAATCATATCGTTTCTACAGCAATCCTTTAATAATGTTAACAATAGATTCTATATAGATTACAGAAATGCAAAACCTAAAAGATACAATCTTGGATCTATACAGTACAACAATGAGCACGTTAGGGAAGATATACATGCAAAGATCCCTGAAATAAATACACAGTTAACTGATATAGAAATTTCTGATCTCTTAGTAAACTATTCAGAAGAGTTATATTTGAAAAGGCAAAATTTCACTATAGAGGAAAAAGAAAATTTTATATTGATGAAGTTGTATGATATTAGTAAGAAAGGAATCAAGGACTATTGGTGCATAAACTATATTTATTCTGGTTGTGGATTAAAGGAAGATGTAGATTATGAGCATTTAGAAATCACAAGAAGTTTGTCAAAAAAGGATTTTGTGGTGGAATACCCTGGCTCAACTGGAGCATTAGTTTATGCTAGGTTGATTATTGGTGGACTAAAGCATGCTCAGAACTTAGATGCAAAGGCTTTTGGATTGTATTCTGTAGGAGAAGAATTCAGCAGATCAGAACAATTATCATATGCAGTTAGCTTTGAAAAATTGAAGCAGGAAATAGTTACTGAAATGAAAGAGGAGTTCAAAAACCAAAACGAGTTTTTAACAATTGGTTTAGACACCTTATATCAACTAATTGATGAGTCATTATTGCTGATTGATTCTAAACTCCCACAAAAAACTGTTAAAGAAGGGATAATAGGTAAAATGTTTTCCAAGGCGAAGGATAAAGGCATGGAGGTCGTAATAAAGATGGTGTGGGAAAAGATGAAACAAGATCCAACATTTTCGGAATGGTTTGCAGATACAGCACAAACACTTAAACTTAATTAAAACATGAAATACATTTTTATATTTCTTTTTCTTTTACCCCTGATCTCATTTTCTAAAAATGCTGATTCAATTGCCCTAAGCGAACACGGACAAAGGATAAATACATTAGAATATCAATATAATAATTATCTAAAACTAAACGATAGTTTAAGGAAAGCAAATTTAGATCTTCTTTCTAAAGTGGATTATGATCAAAAAATCATCGATAGGTATGATACATTGAATACTACTTATACTGTGTGTATCGGAGGTTTACTAGCAGCTTTCGCATTATATGGATTATTCTTTATTATCATTCCTTCAAGGACAACCTTAAAGAAATCCAAAAAAATGCTTGATAAAATCAAACACAATATGGATCAATTGTTTGCTGAACATACCGCAAAAGAAAGAGACAAATTGATTGATTCCTTATTGGACAGCTTAGAAATGGAAAACCTAACATTGGAAATTAATACCTATCTAGAACAAATAAAGTTAGAAAAGAGAAAGGGGTTCAATAGAATTCAAATCGATAGAATGATTGATCTAATTAAATCAAGACAAAATAGAGATCTGCGAACAAGCTTATGGGATTCTTTAACATTTGCAGAAAACCCATACATAGAAAAAATGTTACTTAGAGAAATGCAGGTAGAATCTTTAAATATTCCATTTCCTGTAAATTATTTTGCCAGATATAATAAAAAAGATCGTTTCCCTGAAATTACTGAATACCTTCTAAGGAAAAACTATCTATTCTACATTACTCATACAAAACGTGAATCGAGAACCTTCTATATAGATATGTTTAACTATGATCCTCTAGTTGATAGAACCCAAGACGAAGCGTTGTTTAGAAGTTTTGCAAATTTGAAATCAAATTTGCGGGAGGACGTGGAACTCGTTAAGCAAACCAAAATGTATAAAAAATATCTTGAACGTAAAGAGGAATTCCATCCAGTACTTTAGCAACTTATTTATCACGTAAACCATATTGTCATGAATAATGATTCAGAAATATTTTCTAAAATAGCAAAAGAGCTACGAGCTACTCTTGCCTCAAAAGAAGAGTCTTTGACAGTTGATGAGTTAAATTCTGTACATGTTGTTGATCAAATCCAAAAGATATCTGGTGAGATTGATAAATATGAAAAAGATCATTTAAAACTTATTGCAGGAGGTAATAAAGTAACTACTGAATGGATTGATAAAGATAAATCAACAGTAAAGTGGTTTAAAGATAGAATAGCTGATATTGGACAATAAACCAACTATGAAAATTGCTGAATACAAACAAATGAAGCGTGATGCTTTCTATTTCTTTTATGAAGAAAGACCAATAGGACGTACCTATAAAGAACTATATGATTATTTGATTAATAAAGGATACAAAATAGAAAACGAAGGCAATAACGAGTTCAAATTCAACAGACACGTTTGTGGAGCATTTAGAGAAATAACAAATCATAATCTTAACTTGCCTGGAGTATTTGCAGAGGCAAAATTAAATCGTAGAAATTTAGAAACCTTATCACATGGCATACTTGAAGCAGAGTATCATATAAAAAACGTCCCATTTGTTAATCAAAGAAATAACAAGAAAAATGATATTGATATCTACGTTCTTTCGTTAAGATATTTTCATGATAACTGGGAAGATGGTGTTTCATTTATTGAATATTGTAATCATATCAAAAATGAAAAACGATTGTTTTTTCCTGACCCAGTACTAAGTCAGATTTATAAAGAAATTACACAACCACCAACTACTACATTTAATCCAGATGATAAGTATTGGGCAACCATTGAATCCATTTTTAGATTGCTCGAATACGAAGAGCTGCAACACTCTCTCAAAGAATCAAAGGATGCACGAAAAGAAGCTAAATGGGCAATAGGAATATCTATAGTTACCTTCCTAGCTTCAATAGCCATTTCATTTTATCAAATCAACAGTGATCCTAAAATTCATAAAGATCAATTTGATCAAATAACGGAGATGGCTGAGGTACAACAAAAGCAAAATGACGACATGAAACGGCTCATTAAAATTCAGCAAGATCAGAATGAAAGGATAATCCTCCTTCTAGAAAAAGAAAACAAACCACTTTCCAATATGCTTAAATTAAAAACTCAAAAAAAATAGAAATGGAAAATGAAGAATATAAGAAAGCTCTAAAAGAGGCTTTTGATTTTTTTTATGGAGCCAAACATAGAGGATACTCTTATAATGAACTATATGATTTTTTATTAGAAAAGGGTTATACTATAGAAGATGAAGGATCCGAAGGTTTTAGATACAATCAATTTGTTAATAGGATATTTGTTGAGATAACGGGAGAAGATTTTGGCTCTCTCTATAAATCGCTATTTACCTCAAAAGGAAGAGCAAAGGATTTCGCTAGAATAGATAATCATACTTCGAAATTGAGCACCCCTGTTCCATTACATCGTGTCCCTATTTTCTCTGGGAGAAGCAAAAATAATAATGAAGACATATATATAGTTTCACTGCAAATTTTTAAAGCTAGCTGGTTAGAAGGCTTAACATTTGCTGAGTATCTATATACTGTTCGAAATATCTATGGAATTAGTATAGAAAATGATAATGTCCTAATAAAAATATATAGAGAGATTACTGACACCAAAGCTCAAATACATGAAACGTGGCACGAGAAGCATTTTGCCACTACTGAATCTATTTTTAGATTATTAGAATACCAGGAACTTCAAGAATCCTTCAAACAATCAAAGGAAGCAAAATGGTGGTCTTTTATTGCATTATTTCTATCTCTAATAGGTATCGTGATTTCAATTTACTTTTCTCAAAAACAAATTGACCTTACGGAAGATCAAATGAAATCTGATCCCAAAATTGATTCATCTCAATTCGATGAAATACAAAAATCAATTAAGGTTCAGCAAGATCAAAATGAAAGAATAATCCTTCTTTTGGAACAAGAAAACAAAGTTCTTTCTGATACGCTCAAAGTAAAAATTCAAGGTAGACGAAAATAGAGTCTTTATTTTTCGCTCGAAATTGCTTATTTTACAGAAAAAGGAAGACTTTTATTGGTCTACCAACTATATAATTGCCCCTTTAGGGGATTTAGGGGATTTAGGGGTCAGACGAGATCATATTAGTAGTATGATCAGTTACATCAAATACCTTCTTTAAACTCCAACACTTCTGTTTTATCGTTGACTTTCTTTGTCCCTCTCAATTGATGACCTTCAACTTTAAAAGGTGCAAACTCATCAAAGCCTTCGATCGTTAACGTGTTTTTATTCAAGCTCCATGTATAAGATACTTGTTCCTCTTGGGTATTGGAAGTGTAACCGGCTTCTCTGCTTTTATTGGTACAGGAGGCTTTGGTGATGTAGTAAACGCTTACATGATCTTGTTTAAAGTGAAGTATACAAAAAGTATACAGCATGCAGGTGCTGTCAGACATGGACTTGCAACTGGCCCTGATTTCGGCGGAGTAAGTTTTTCCGGTAAGGTAAGTGAAGGTTGGTTTTTGTGTTTGACTATTAGTCATGATCAAAAGCAAGAGACAAAGATGGAATTTGATAATAGAATACATCTGTATTTTAATTCTGTTTCCTATACTTGAACCATAAGAAAGCTCCAGTGGATAAGATGATAATAAAACAGAGGCTGATGATCAGGTAAGAAGTATAATCTTTGGATAATTCTTTTTTTATCTGTGTTGTTCTTGCTTGCTGTGTCCTTTTTTGATCCAGCTTATGTTCATACACGTTGATTTTTTCTTGAAGCTTCTCTGCAAAAGCATATCGTTTGTTAAACAATTCCCCCGAGGCTCCATATTCTTTAGCGATTTTATAGATTCTATATGAAGAAGTGGCATCTTCAGCAAGCGCAGCAATATTTCCATATTCAAATAATAATAATAAGGCCATCATCTCATCTTTAGGTTTGATGAATTTCATTCTTTCTATAAGCTGGCGGAACATAGCTTCTGTTAGCTTATTCAGTTCTTTTTTAGAGAGGTTACTTTTAGGTATAGAATCTGTGCCGAAATCTGTTCCGATTAAGAATATACTGTTCCATGATGAAGGACCTTTAATTTTTGCTTCTAATATTTTGACGTGGAACCATTCGCTGCCATAATGAGAATCAGGGTTTTTAGCAACAGCTTTTTTGATCCATTCAAGAGCGAGTTTGTCTTGTCCCAATAATTCGTATGTAGTACCCATATTCGCCATTGTATTATAAAGGCCAGGCTTCATTTGTTCAATATGCTGAAATACAGCTAATGCTTTTTTGTATCGTTTTAAATATGCGAGTTGAACGCCATAATCATTATAGTCTTCAATAGATTTATTGGTTTTCCATAAACTGTCCAACCAATGAAGGTGGTTAACAGAACCGAAGTCTTTTTTCCAATAATTTTCATTCTTAAAATCTCTGCCCATACTGAAACTTATAGTACCATCGAGTGATACTCTATTTTCTTGCATGCATGCAAAAGTTTGCGATATTGACAATAATAAACATAATAGAACAAGATTAATTTTTTTGATCATGAGCTAAATGATTTTTTAGTTTAACCAATTCAACAAATCCCTAAACATATCCTGACTGATCGTATGCGGCGCAGGATATTCTTTGTATTGAGGCGTGATGCCCAATTGCTTTAAATAAGCTTCGCTTTCTCTGGCATATTGTACCGTCAACACATTGTCTTGCGTGCCGTGAGAAATAAATACCTGCAGCGATTTCAATTGTTCTTTTGGCGCGACCATGTTTTTTACTTCTTCCTGCAATCTGCCACTCATCACAGCAATACCTTTCACTTTATCAGGACGCGTCAGTCCTACGCTATACGACATAATACCACCCTGACTGAAGCCGCATAGGTACACTTGTGCCGGATCAAAATCGTGTTTGGTTTTCAATTGTTCAATGAAAGCAAGAATTGTTTTTCTACTTTGCTCCGCTTGCTCTTTATTATAAACAGGTTTGCCGTTCACAAAATGCAATTCGTACCAGGTATAACTGCCTCTCTCAATCGTATAAGGCGCACGTGCCGACACCACCAGGAATTTTCCGGGGAGTTGATCCGCAAATGAAAAAAGATCTTGCTCGTTGCTTCCTGTGCCGTGTAATAAAATCAACAGGGGAGGTTTGGTTGATTTTATGGTAGGTGCTCTGTGTACATAAAACAACAAGGGATCTGGTTCTTTGAAATCGTAAGCACTACTCATAAATAATAAAGTTAGCAGGATGAGGGTATAGGTTTTCATGGAGAATGATGTGTGATCCTTAATGCTAATGGACATCTGCGTGCGACACGTCAGAGAGGATTTTATTCAACCATTTTTTTGTCTTTTCATCCGTTGTATGTTTATTTTCATTGTTTAATATTTCTTTCACTTTTTTATAATGGATAGCGTTGCTGGTTAGAGACCATCGAGCAGCTTCTGACAGTTCATCGTTTTGAGAAAGTACGGAAATGATACGCTGAATATCTTCAGCATTACCAGTCGCAAAGAAATCTGCCCAGACGAGATCAAGGTGAGAAGGATCAGAAATGGTATCTTTATAAATATTGAAGGGTGGTTTTTCTCTATTGATCTTTTTATAGGATGCGGCATAGTCCGACGCCAGGTATTCTTTTAAAATTATTTTACTATACAGCGTATTGGCAGACCATAACGAACCTACAAAACCAAAGTGTGTATCGATGGTGCGTTTCTTTTTTATCTTATCATAGAATACCTGAATCTGAGTGCTGTCATACCTAAAGATGGATCCAAAAAAAGCGATGAGTAAATGCCTGCCGCCTGTTTGACCAATTTCCTTGTTGCTGGTTCCGAATTCAAACGCCGAATATAATTTTTCAGGTTCAGGATTTTGATAGTATCCCATCATCCATTCGCTGTATTGTTCTACATTTTTAAATAGGCGTTTTTGTGCCTTGCCTGGAAGTACCACACTAACTATTAAAAATAGAAAAAAAAAGTATTTCATATATTGGTTAATTAAATCTTCCAGGGTGGACTTTTTCTATTCTCTCCCGCGTAATACAAAATCAGTTGATTGCCATCCAAGTCCTTTAATCTGGACTCGCGCCACAACCAGCTTTTGCCGTTGGGTAATTCTTCAAAAAGATATCCTTTTTGTACCAGCTCCGCAACTTTTTCATCTAGCTTTTCTACTTCAAAATAGATCCAGGTCCCCCCGTTGTTCAAAGGTCCGCTTGCTTGATGTAGAGAAAACGTAGACTGCCCTTCGTTGCATTCAAACCGGGCGTAATGGGGCAGGGCTTTGACGATGAGTGTGAGACCGAGTTCTTCGTAGAAAGTAATGGCGCGTTCGATGTTTTGTACGGGAATGGTGATTTGGTTGAGATTCATTTTTTATAATATGTACCGCAATTAGATATCTTGTTTCTTTTCAGCTATGTTGGCCCAGATGTTTAATACAGTTTGATGAGTTGATGGGTAAGTATTAAAAACTATTTCAGCGGTTTTATAGTTTGAAATGTAAAATTTAACGCAAAGTGCTATTATCATTCGAACATGGGCTAAAGCCATTTTTGCATTTGATATCGTATTATTATCATTGTAATTTAAAGATGATTGACCTATTTGAAGAATACTTAAATATTCTGAATGTGCATAGTCGGAGAAAAAGGAATATGTATTTGAGAATAGAGGTTGCTTTAAGTTACTTTCATCAATTAATTTATGCCAAGAATCAACGCGATGAAGCCCATAATTTTTTAGTTGGTTTAGTTTTCGTTTCTCTAGATTTTTGAATTCGTCCATTTGTTCTATTTCCAAAAGTATTTTTTGGATTATTTCTGCTTCTTCTTCTTTTTTCTCAATATTAAAGTCTCCCTTAGGATCTGAGAAGTTTTGCCTAGTTAACAAGCCTGATACTTGCCAAAGCTTAAACCGGAAAAGTTTTTCTCCTTCTTCCAATTTGTTATTGTATATATAACATAAGGTTACATAGTTCTCTATTAATGATCTTGTGAGAATGTATATGGAAGGATAATCAATTACTTTAAATTTTAATTTAGGATCTTTAAAAGATTGTATATTATACCCATGTGTTAACTGATTAATAGAGGTAGATGTGAAGATTATTTTATTTACCAGTGTCTGCAAATGATATTTCCACTCTGGAATTTTTATTTTAGCATCTGCTAAAGAATCTACAAGGTCTCCAAGAATATTAATAAGGTCTTGCAAAGAAGTACGATTCTCATCTAGTGTTCCTTCCGAATGTTTTTCAATTTCTTGAAGGAACTTATTTATATCATATTGTAAATGAGGAACCATTCTATTTGATTTTGTTTAGTATTGTTAAGAACTTAACCACTATTCATGCAGCCCTCGCAATATAAGGAACACAGCTTGTAACCCCAATAACAAAAGGTGCCGGATAAAAGAAAGAAAAATAAAAGAAACTTGACGGATTTGTATTTAACAGAGATGCTGAGTCCTGTTACCAAAGAGATGATAGATAGCAGATAAGAGATCGTTCCATAAAAAGGACCTGCGTTCAGGTGACTATTGGCTGTTTGTTGCACATAAGGTAAGAGCAAAAAATAGATGAAACCGTTGAGGATGCAAATAAACAATACTGCATAAAATTCTTTAGTCACTATTTTCATCGCCTGTATTTTAGTGTTACCCAATCTTCAATCCATTCTTTACTGGTCTCTCTGTAGACAACAAGGTAACATCGTTGCCATCTACAGCACCCAATAGCAGGCATTCACTGAGCATGTTGGCAATTTGTTTGGGCGGGAAATTGATCACCGCAATCACTTGTTTGCCGATCAGGTCTTCCGGTTGATAGAGCGTGGTGATTTGCGCTGATGTTTTGCGCAATCCGTATTCACCAAAACTGATGGTGATTTTGTAAGAAGGATTTCTCGCTTCTTCAAACACTTCCGCATGAACGATCGTGCCTACGCGCATGTCGATCTTTTCAAACTCTTTCCAGGTGAGAGTGGCTGCTGTTGTCATTATTTTACTTTCGTCAATACAATCGTATTAGGACCTCCAAAGCTTGTTGGTCTGCTCTTTTTAGCATCGAACTCCAATGCAAATTTCATTTGGGTATCGCTCTCAAATTCTACGATGCCTTTCAAACGCCCTAGTTCTTTGGCTGCATCCAAATCGGTGATGATGAAGTCTACCGGTATAGGCGTTTGCTTATAATCGAAGGTATAAGTAATCTGTGCCCGCTTGTCTTTCATCGTAAATTCTTTACCTCCGAAAGATTGTCCGTCAATGAGGAAGGTAGCGTAACCTTCTTTTTCAAACAGGATATAACCGATATCGTCCTTGTCTTTGCCTTCCCATTTGCCCAAATGTTTTTTTTCGGAAGTGGTAAAAGAGGTCAACAAACCAATAAAAATAAGGAGCGAAAAATATTTTATTGTTTTTTTCATGTGTTCAAATTCAAGCGGACTTTTTACTATAATAAAAAAAATCTGGCAGCTTTGGGTGAAAACCGAGGGGTTTTATTTTAAATCGAGTACTATTGTTTCGTAAGCCCCTCATTTTTATCGGTGCTTGGGGGAAACTTATTTGCCGTAAACTCGAAACATTTGACCGTTGGCTCAAGGTGTGGATAATGTACACTTATTTTTATTTACATTAGTATACTCCTCAGGTTTAAAGTTTAAATCTATTAATCGGTTTTAACACAAATTATGTTGGAGTTTTTTAAAGCACACATTGATCGTATATTGCCTCTGGATGCTACAGACTGGAAGGCTTTCAGCACTTTATTCCGCGAAAAAATAATCAGAAAAGGCGAACTGTTTTCCGAAGAAGGAAAGGTGACCTCGCAACTGAGCTTATTGCTGGACGGTGTAAGCCGTTCTTACTACAAAAACAAAACGGGTGTGGAGTGCTGCAAGCAATTGTTTGTGTCCAAGCAATGGATGAGTGATTACAGTTCCTTGCTTTCCGGGTTACCGGCACGCGTCAATGTACAGGCTTTAACAGACTGCAGAATCTATGTGGCTGATTTTTCTTCCATCACAGCGCTGTACGAAAAACATCCCAAGATTGAACGTCTGGTTCGTTTGCTCACCGAGCAGCAATATATAGCGAAAGAGAAACGTGAAATGGAAATGGCGATGATGAATGCGGACGAACGTTACCTCGCTTTTTTGAAAGAGTTTCCCATGTTGGAAAACTTGCTTCCGCAATATCAGATTGCGTTTTACCTGAACATCACGCCTAGTCAATTGTCGCGCGTTAGATCGATGACGTTGATGGTGGGCTGGTAGATATACAGAAAGAGAAACAGAAACAGCAAGAGTATTAGTTTTTTATTATTTTCTTTACCAACGACTCACCGGTTGTATGATTGCTAAGTGTCAACAGGTAAGTGCCATCTGCCAGATCAACCAGAGGAATGGCGATTTCATTTATACCTGTTGTTGTTGAAGCATCCATTCGTTTAACTTCCTGACCAATAACGGTGGAAATAGAAAGTGAGGTTTGTTGTTCTGTCGCACTGAAGAGTTGTATGGTGATAATATCTTGTGCGGGATTGGGGTAGATGCCTAGTAGTGTAAACAGTTCCTCTCCATTGTTCACCACCACGATTCGACTATATGCATACTGCCCGTCACGGTCTACCATTCTCAGTCTGTAATAAGAAATTCCCAATGGCGTCAATGGATCTAATGAGGTATAGTTAGAAATACTTGTTGAGGCATTTTTTGCCGCTACGTCTTGTCCGATCTTCTTAAATGTTTTTCCATCGCTGCTTCGCTCGATTTCGAAATGTGATACATTCAATTCCAAACCGGTTGTCCAGTTTAAATAAGTTGTGCCTTGTCTGCATGCACCTTTGAAGTCAAGCAAAGTCAAAGGAAGCGGAGTGAGACAGACTTTGTAAGTAATGATGGTATCGGCAGGCACGTTGAACGATTTTCCATCGGTGAAATTGACGGTGCGTGCGCCATTGATTCTGGGATTGTAAATCATGTAATGCTTACAGGAGTCTTTACGAAACACCGTGAAAGAAGCAATGTCCGCTTGCGTGTTGTCAACGACTCCTACACTGTCAAACGTGGTGATCCAGTTGTATGCATCTACTTTGTAATCATTGCCGGCCCAGTTCGCAGCGTTTTGTGAAACGTATTGACTTTTTGCAGCGGAAGCATTGAATACCGCTTTCTCCATGAGCATCGCTTCTCCCCAGAAACCATCCGTCGCGTTGGGCTCCCGGCCTTTGCCGGTAGGAGCGACGTAGTCGGCGTATTCATTGGCGGCACCTAAACTGTCTACCCCCATCCATACCGAAGCACCGGTAATCGGCACATAGGTAATGCCATGTACATAAGAAGGATCTGCACCAAAGTACGTAGAGTAAGCCACACCTCCATTGGATAAAATAGCGCCGTGGTAATGCGCATAACTGGAAGCATAACCGCAGTTGCCTCCATTGTTCACCCCTCTGCGTGCACCGTCCCACCAGTACATGCGGGCAGCCTCTGTTTCGGTAATGTATAGCATGAGACCCATATCACGCAGCGACGTATTGCCTGTGGTCTCTCCCCACATGGCCACACCGGCGGCGAAGTTGATGGCTTCGGAAACCGATTCCTGATTGGAACCGTCGCTTCCTGCCCAACTGTGTCCGACATAAGGATCGTAGTAACGCAGGTAAGGGAGCCAGGGAATCGTATTACCGGGACTGGTATCTGAAGGTCTGAGTTCGCTGTTGATGTTGCGGATCACCGTTTCCAGCATCGGGCGCCATCTGGTTACCCAGTTGCTTGCAGCCGGTTCAAACTTGGCAACGATCGCTGCAGCGAAGATGAGGTAACCATGATGGAAGTGCGAATCTTGCAACAGCCTGTCGGCATCGAATGCAGAAGGATAAGGCGTCATCCAGTTGAAGTCTTTGTCGTACACATATACTCCGGCGCGCTCTGCTGAAGGAGAAGTCAGCCAGGCTTCGATTCCGTTTTTTGCAATGGTCAACAAGGTATTGCGTGCCGCGATGTCTCCCGATTGATGCGCGGTGATGGCAATGCGAGCGGCTTCGTGAATGGAGCCGAAACTTCCATATACAGGATTACCACAAGCGATATTCACCGGAGCTCTGGTGGCATAAGCATCGATGTAACTTTTTAACAAAGTCTTGTCTGCGGTATTGGCCCAGCCTAATCCGGGAAGTATACCGTAGTTTGTCATCACAGTCGAGAACTGATTTCCTTTCATCACTTTGATCCATCCTCTGGGCGATGGGTATTGGTAAGTGGTTGCAGCGGCAGCAAAACCAGGTGCATATAAGTATTGGTGCATGTACAAGGCCATCAGGGTGCCGTTGTTTGCGCCGCCCAATACATTGGTGGTGGTATAATTGAAGTTGCTTGTTAGAGAAGCCGTGTTTTCATTGTAGGAATAAGTAAATGCAGAAGCGGTGATGTGATTGAAAGCATACTTTTCATAATCATCCAGGGCCGCTTGCGACGGATCGGTCATGATCGCTGCTGTAAAATAATTGGTGATGGTTTTATTGGGAAAACGAATTCTCCAGTATTTATCGTTGCCTCCGAATTCACTGTGCAGATGCGTTCTTAAATCCGACAAAGGAAAATAAGTGATGCCGTCTTCACTGATCAATGTTCCGAGAGGAAAGAACAAACCAATATAGCCCCAGATGTTTTGATCGCCGACATTGGAAGGACAACATTTTCGATTGATGACGATTGAATTGCCGGAAGTAGAAACGGCTTCTGTTTTCAAAAAGAATAATTCAAAACTAGGTTCTGCCGTGTTGGTACCGGGCGAAGTGAAAAATACATAAGGACTTCCCTGACTGGCCGACATCGTCAATTTATTTCCGGCAGCCGGATAGCCGCTGCTGACTTGCTGTTGAAAGGTCGCGTGCATGTCACCATAATCTATCACTTCTGTTTTGGCAGACTGATCTCCTTCAAAGCCAAATTCTATATCCTGATCGGCAAAATAATTACCTGTGTTGTTCGGGCCTCCTCCATTGGGACTTATCAAACGGTTGCGCATCACATAACCGGTAGGCGTAGCTTGCAATACTAAACCGGGCATGGGATACATCGGCTCGGAATGTAAATTTCGGATTTGCATGCTGTGGTAGTAAGCCGCCGTTTGCCCGATGGCGTTGTTGTTGACGCACATCGGCATCTCCGCATTCCACAAAGCACTTGTCCACCACATGTGCGATTGAAAAGGACCTTTATAGGTAGTGCCTTTTTTTATCGCCGCCACACTTCCTCCTCCGATCGGATTGTATAAGGTGAAATTGCAATTGCCCAAATCATCCGTACAAGGAGCAGCAGATGGGAAAGTAAGATTGTAACTACCGCTTCCTCCCCCAGGAAATATTTCCTGAGCATTCACTACAGCGATGCTCATCAACCAGCCAAGGCCGGTCATTAGTAAGTATTGCGTACTAAGTGTTTTCATCCTGATCGTTTAAGAATCCCCAATTCAGTTCGATGAAGGAATATTCAAAAAATGTTTTTCAATTATGGTTTTTGGAGTAAATAATTAGACTATTCTGTTTGTAAAGAGTAGCTTTTGGAACACTGTTTATACTCTTAAGACACACGGGAAAAAGCGTTGTAAACAATGGATGGCGTTTTTTATTTTATTTAGTGAGTTCAGAAATCAAAGCATGATAGTGTTTATGGTGTCAGGTCTTCAGATCTGACAGCAAATAAAACATACTCATTACTGTCAAGTCCCCTTTAGGGGATTTAGGGGTAAGACAGATGGGTCTTCAGACCTGACATCAAATAAACGCTATATCTATCATTTAAAAATGGCATTAAAAATGAATAGGCGATCAGAAAAAATAACTATTTCCACATGTCCTCAAACAAACTTTTAATCCTACTGGCTTTTTTTGCCATGAATAGTTTTCAAAATGTTCAGGCTCAATTGTACAGCGACGATCTGTACTGGACTACCACCTGGTTGCAAGGCAACAAACTGTCGGCTGGATTTCAGAATAAAGGTTATGCTTTAGTGAAAGGTTCATTTCTTTATAATTCTACTGCGGTAACAAATGATTTTGTGACTCAGGAACTTTACCAGCAAAAAACGCCAAACGCAGAAGATACGAAGTTTTCTGTAGATCGTTTAAAAGACCACAATACATTGGGTGCAGATGTCAATGCCTCTATTGCCGGAGGATTTCGTTTGGCAGATACTTCCTGGTTGATGGATGTTGGGATCGGATACCGTGATTTTACCTACCTGTATTTCACAAAAGATTTATTCAAATTAACCTTTGAAGATTATACTCAATATGTAGATAAATATGCCCAGGTAGGAGCGTCCAATATGCGAGAGTATAACTACTCGACTTTATTTGTTGGATTGCAAAAAACAATTTCTCCTCACATCATGTTGGGTGCAAGGGTATCTTTGATCAAAGGAGGATTTTATCAGGAAGTAAACATCGAAAAGGGGAGTTTGTATTTGTCGGACAGCATGTTTCAGGAATACGCACAAATTTCCGCGCCCTTTCAATACTACTCACAGGAGCGTCAGCTGAATCCTTTTGCCGGGGATAACGGATGGGGAGCAGGTGTTGATTTATACAGCAGATTCTGTTTCAACAATACGTTGCTCACTGCTGAAGTCAGGGACCTGGGTTTTGTCAACTGGAAAAATATGGATGCCTATATCGGTGATAAAACCTATCGCTATAACGGATATAACATTGCAGATTTATTGCAGCCCAATAACATCGGAGATCCCACGCCGGATGAAGTGGCTGCGGATATGGGTATTCCCAAACAGCGTGTCTCCAGAAGAACGTCCTTGCCTACAAAAATTCAAGTGGGAATACTTCAAAAACTGAATCAGCACGTGGCCTTGAAAGCAGATGTTAATTATATGTTTTTACCAGGCTATAAACCTTACCTTAAAGCAACGGCTTTATTTTCCGCAGGCCATTCGTTTTACTTTGCTCCAGGCCTCGTGGCAGGCGGTTATGGAAAGATCAATTCGCAAATTGGGTTGGGTGTTACACTCGGTGACAGCTGGTCTTTACAATTGAATGTGATGGCGCTGGAATACCTGATGGCGCGTAAGAATTACGCGGGACATGGAGTAGATATCTTTTTGGCGAAGTCGTTTTAAATTGGAGTAAACTACTCATTAAACCAGCATAGCCACAATACCAAAGGCCGCTTTGACAACCATTAATCCATCAATCACGACGAGGTAGTACATCAAGGTCCTGCGCTTTCTTAAGGACAGTCCTGCCAGTATAAGCAGGAAGAAAGGGATCATGATCAATACCATTTTCAAGAGGTGGAAATGATGCAAAGTCGCGTAAGAAAGAAAAGTGAGCACACCCAGTAGGGGAAGCGGAAGAAAAAGATAGAAGATCATTTTTCGCAGGCCTATTTTTACCACAAAGGTATTCAGCTTGTTTTGACTATCGGCTGCGTAATCTTTGATGTCAAACATCATTGCTAAAACAGAAATGTACATTAAGTTTTTAAGAAAGAGTAAACAAGCGATAGCAGTAAACAGATAAGGTTGTTCGTGGATGATATCGTAAAATAAAACGGGATAAACACTCACCATGCCTGCCCACGTAAAGCCAATGATGAAGGGTTTGAGCCATCCTATTTTTCTCAGGTTGTATTTGGCAGAAAAAACATTAAGGCCATAATACATGAGTGCTACCGCAGGAAAAGCAATGATCAACAGCCAATGTGTAAGATTGGCATGCAGGATACTCTCGTGGTAATAATAGAGGAATACAATCAGTGCAACGACTAGGATAAAAGCAAAACAGCGTTGATTCCAGCGTACAAAATAATAATGCTTCTTGTACCATTCGGTGCGCGGATCAGTGCTCTCTGCCGGGTATTTTCTTACATAAGGATAGTTGTAATAAAAAACCGTAGCGATAAAAGCGATGCCGTAATACAGTGCTCCATTTAATGGTACGCCTTGCTGCAGGGTGGCTTCAATGGCCTGAGCAACGACACAAATGCCATAGAAGTAATTGCCGTAAAAAATAAATCCGGCAATTTTTGCAGTGTTTGAAGTTGAGGTGGGAACAGTCACTATTTATTAACTATTAAACTGTCTCAAATGATGATCAATGTGTTTGTAGTGATGAATCCCGATTTGCTCTTTCGTCATCTTACCAAAGAAAGGGTGTACAAAATCAGCGGTTGACGCATGAATGCTTTCTTCAATCAGTGCAATCCATTTTTTCTTTTCTGCTTCAAAGTCAAAGTGGATGTTTTTAACTTTTAATTCAGAAACAGTAGGTGTGTTTTGCACCATCCGTCTGTCGTCTTTGATTTCACTTTTCAAAAGCAACTTCCCGATCAAACGACCTATGAATACTCGTTTTACCTTGATCTTGGAAAGTAGCATTTCTTCCCAGAGCGTACAATGTTTCACCATTTGATACACTGTCATATGTCCCCATTGAGCAGGACTGTTTACATTCAGCGTATTGATCCGGCGAATTAATTCGTCTCTTGAAGTTTGGTCGAAGATGGATTTCATATAGCGTATTGACGAAACGGGTGTGGAACCGATGGTTTATAGCGGACGATTCAAATTTGAGCTTAATATAGTATTTATTTTTATTGCATTCATTACCTAGTAATATTGGATTATCCCAAGCACAAAAGGAAGGAATCTTCCATTTTTTGATTAAATTGGTTAACGAAGAGAACATCCGACTCATGAGACTGCTTCTGTTTATCCTGCTATTTCTTCTTGTTCCGTTTGCTCAGGCTCAAAACCTGATCGTCAATCCGGGTGCAGAAGTCAATCCGACCATCGTTGGTTGGACGCTTGTGTCGTGTCATTGGAACAATGACATGCAAGTGCCGCCGCATGGAGGAAGTTATCATTTCTATGCCGGCGGTGCCGATGCCAATCCCTGCGAGTTGTACCAGGATATAGATGTCTCGTCTTTCTCTACCAGTATAGATGCCAGCGCCTCTACCTTTTCTTTTTCTACCTGGATGCGTTCGTACGCCATGGCTTTTGGTGTTTACAACGACAAGGGGAGAGTCATTGTAGAATATAGAAACGCTTCATCCACTGTATTGTCAACATATGATAGCGGTTTTCACGGTTCTCTCAGCTGGACACAGTATTCAGATGTGAGAGTAGCTCCTGTTGGTACAAGAACCATTCGCATCCGTTTGATTTCGGATGCTTCCATTAATAGTGATTCGGATGGTTATTTCGATGACCTGGTGTTGACGCATACGTCGACGCTTCCTGTCAGTTTACTTTCTTTTACGTCCACTGTCATCGGTCCTGTCATCGAAGTGAAATGGCAAACAGCGAGTGAAGAATCCAATGCTTTTTTCACCGTAGAAAAATCAGAAGACGGAACAAACTGGAAAGTGATTGATGTGCAACAAGGCTCATTGTCTGCCAAACAACTCACGAACTATCAATTGATCGATGACGAGCCGGTGCATGGTGTGCAGTATTATAAGCTGACTCAAACCGATGTCGATGGCAAAACGAAAACATTCCCTATCATTGTGCAAGCCTATGATGCAGCAGGAGCAGATGAGGTATTTGTTTTTCCTAATCCTACAGAGGGGGTGGTTACTGTTAAAGTGTTAAGTGTCGGTCAAAAAAATCTGCGCGTATTATCTACTACCGGTCAAGTATTGATTTCAGGAATTTCATTTAATACCCCCGAATATTTTTTAGAGTTGAGTGATTTGCCTATCGGTTATTATGTGATCGAAGTTTTTACGAATCAGTCAGTGTATCGTGAAAAATTGTTGAAGCGTTAATGCATTTTTTTATTAATATATTTAGATCTATCTCTATAGATTATTATATAAACAATTACACTCATTAGAAACTGTCTGCCCCTAAATCCCCTAAAGGGGACTTGTTGAGAGTGAAGAAAGAGAGCGGAGAGCGATGTCATTTAAGTCCCCTTTAGGGGATTTAGGGGCAAGACAGGATCATATTAATACTGAAGTAATAATATTGATCAGGGTAGAGGTGAATTTTTATTTAGTGATTCGCATTCTTACTCATCCTCCACGCCTGCCACGCGCCTGTGGCCCAAACTGCCCAAATGACAAGTACGGGTTGGAAAAATAACCTCACCAATCGACGCGTGTCTGTATCTAATCCGAAAGCATCGGTGTGATTAAGGTATTGAGAAATGTTCCCCGGAAACACAAGAATAAAAAACAGCGCTGTCGTCCAACCGATCCTGATGCGTTCTTTTTTCCAAAGAATCAAAGACACACCCAATAAAAGCTCAACGACTCCGGATGTAACAACAATAAAGTCCGTACTCAAAGGAATCCATTGCGGCACTTGTGCAACAAACTCTGCGCGGGCCCAGGTCAAATGGCCGGTTCCGGTAAAGCAGAGCATGACACCTAAAGCGATTCTGAATACATGTTGAAGGGTAGTGGTAGTTGTCATGTACATTTTTGGTTCAAAGAAGATTTCTATTTACCCTGCAATTATGATGCAACGATTAACAGCCACTGAGAATGTCTTTGTTGTTTAGTTTGAATGCCTTGTCATCGATTTTAAAGGACTTCAAAGATTTTATTTCTATGATTAAATTATAGTCGTTACTATAATGAATGCTTTTAATGGTAATGCCTCCTTCAGAAGCTTCCATTAATTGTTTCCAATTCCATTTCTGATAGTTGGAGTAAATCATCGGGTTAAATTGATAATCGAGTGAATAGTAATAAACCGATTTTCGACCATACACTGTTGCTTCAAAAGATTTGCAACGAAAACCATTGACTACTTCTATCTTGTCATTGCGATGGATAAGAGGTGCATCCATATTGAGCATGGTGACATCTTCACATGTAAATCCTTTGTCATTTTTTGTTTTAGTGAAATTTCTACCCGCTGCTCCGTCCAGCACGAATTGAGCGCTGTCATCCGTATAGGCCAGTCCCTTGTAATAACGCTGATTGATCAGGTAGTACGCACCATTGGGAGACGTAGCCATCAGTGAATCGACGTTAAGTTTTTCAGAAGTGTACGTTTGATTGAAAATCAATTCACCTTCAAAGTATTCTTTTTTCTTTTGAAGAGAGCAAGTGATAAGGACAAGAAGAAGTAGAGTAAGTAGTCTCATTGTTTAAATTTATGATTCAATGGATAAAGTGAACGCCAGACTTCACAGGTGATATACTTTACAGGATTACATGAATATAATCCATTTTCCGATCATTAAAAATAAGAGATGTACTATTCTGCTGCTCTTGTCTGATTGTAGTGAAACCGTTTAAATAGTGTTTTTTTTAGCGTATTCGAATATTTCTGGTCTGGTAGGAATTTTTTTCCCCGAAGGTGTTTACCAAAATGTTTTTTGGTTGTCTTCCTGAAAACAGACTCACTCAAAACACAATCAGCTATGTTAACTTTTTTAAGAAAAACTATATTTTTGCTTGGTGCATATATAGTACTCTTTGGGTTGTCCCGTCAGGCGGAGGCTCAAACGATTCCGAAATTTAAAGTCATTGCCTTTTATTCTGCCAGCTTTGATGTTGCTCACATTAGCTTCGCGCACGAAGCCAATGGATGGTTTGCGGAACAAGCTGAAAAATATAATTTTCAATACGATTCTACCAAAAACTGGGACAACCTGAACGCTTCTTTTTTAGCGAACTATCAGGTCGTGATGTTCCTTGATGATCAACCTGCCTCAGCGTCTCAACGCAGTGCTTTTCAAAAGTACATGGAAGGCGGCGGCGGTTTTATTGGATTCCACGTTTGTGCCTTCAATACAAACGCAAGCGATTGGGACTGGTATCACAATCAATTCCTGGCCACCGGTTCTTTCAAAACGAATACCTGGGGACCGACTACTGCTGTAATTAAAGTAGAGGATAATACGCACCCCGCTACACTTGGGCTTCCTGCAAAGTTTACTTCTGCGGTGAGCGAATGGTATGGGTGGAACAAAGATTTGCGTACCAATTCCAACATCCGGATTCTTTGTTCGATAGATCCTTCCAGTTTTCCTTTAGGAACAGATCCGAATCAATCATGGTACAGCGGATATTATCCGGTAGTATGGACAAATAAAAATTACAAAATGCTCTATGCTAATTTTGGGCACAACGACATTGACTATTCACACAACAATGCGACCAAATCATTTACATTTTCTAATCCTACTCAAAATAGTATCATCATCAATGAATTATTTAACATAGGTGGCAACGTAGCCCCTGTATTTGATGTTCCGGGTACGTGTCAGGCGGAATTATACGACGTATCAAACGGTGTAAAGAAAGAAACTACAACAGACGCAGGAGCCGGTAAAGACGTGGGGTATATTGATGCCGGAGATTGGATGGATTATAAAGTGGATGTAAAAGCCAGTGGTAGCTATAAAGTAGAATACCGGGTGGCTAGCATGAACGGTGGCGGTAGTATTCTATTGAAATCCGGAAACAGTACTTTGGCAACAATAGCTGTTCCTGCTACCGCCGGTTGGCAAACCTGGACAACAGTATCGGCGACGATCAGTTTGTCTGCGGGAAAGCAAACCTTGCGTGTACAGGCAGGAGTTGGCGGCTACAATTTGAATTGGATTAAATTCACTTCTGATGGAAACACGAATCAAGCTCCAACGGTTGCATTAAATACTCCACTGGTAAATACTAATTTCCTTGCACCTGCCATTGTTGACATGGCAGCCTCTGCATCGGATGCAGATGGATCAGTGAGCAAAGTAGAGTTCTTTAATGGAACAACGAAATTAGGTGAAGATGTTACAGCACCTTATACGTTTACCTGGACATCTGTTTTAGCGGGTACATATTCTCTTACCGCTAAAGCTACAGACAATGCAGGATTAGCTGCTGTTTCTTCTGTCGTAACAATCACTGTTACCAATCCAATTATTGAAAGTCCTTATAGTGGTTCTCCCATTAGTGTTCCCGGAAAGATCGAAGCCGAAAATTATGATTTGGGTGGCGAAGGTTTGGCTTATCATGATTTGGAAGTTGCCAATCAAGGCGGTGCTTACAGAACGGAAGGTGTAGATGTGCAAGCCACCACTGACGCAGGTGGAGGATACAATGTAGGCTATACGGCAGACGGAGAGTGGATGAATTACATGGTCAATGTCACGGCGACCGGTAACTATAGTTTCAGTTTCAGAACCGCAGGGACAGGTGCTGCTGCTAAGATCAGATTGGAAGTGGATGGTGTGGATGTTACAGGTACTATCACGCTGCCGAATACAGGAGCATGGCAGGCCTGGGCTACAACGTCAGTAGGCAATGTGCCATTGACTGCTGGCGCGCATACCATTCGTTTGTTTACGGTGACAGCGGGTTATAACTTAAACTATCTCATCGTCAATTCAATTGTTCCGATTATACCGCCAACAGTGAGTCTTACCACTCCGTCTACAGGTGATGAATTCACGGCTCCTGCAACAATAAACATCAGTGCAACAGCAACCGATGCAGATGGTACAATCAGCAAAGTAGAATTCTATAATGGTACAATATTAATCGGAACAAGTACTGCGGCTCCTTATAGCTTTGCCTGGATTAATGTAGCAAGCGGTACTTATTCCATCTCTGCTAAAGCAACAGACAACTCCGGAGCTTCTACGATTTCTTCTTTTGTAACGATAACGGTAAAACCTTCTCTGGTAATTGAAACTCCTTATGGAGGAACACCGGTTAATATTCCTGGTAAAATTGAAGCGGAAAATTACGATTTGGGAGGTGAAGGTTTGGCTTACCATGATTCCGAAACAGCCAATCAGGGCGGTGCTTACAGAGCAGACGGTGTAGACGTACAAGCAACAACAGATGCCGGAGGAGGGTACAATGTGGGGTATACGTTGGAAGGCGAATGGTTGAACTATATCGTCAACGTAACGGAAAGTGGAAACTATACGTTCAATTTCAGAACCGCAGGAACAGCTGCCGCTGCTAAGATAAGATTAGAAGTAGATGGTGTGGACTTGACAGGTACGGTGACTTTACCGAATACCGGCGCCTGGCAGACCTGGGTTACCACTACTTTGGATAATCTATCTCTGACTGCAGGAGCTCATATCATTCGACTGTATACGGTGGCTGCCGGTTTTAATTTAAATTATATCACCGTGAGTCCGTTCGTTCCTAATCAATCACCGAGCGTAACGCTTACTGCTCCTGTTAATAATGCCACTGCAAATGCGCCTGCTACCATAGCGATCGCTGCTGCTGCATCGGATGCAGATGGTACCATAAGCAAAGTGGAGTTTTACAGTGGTACTGTTTTATTGGGTTCAGACGCTACATCACCTTATACTTATAACTGGACAAATGTAGCTGCCGGTACTTATAGCATTACGGCTAAAGCGACAGATAACAAAGGTGCTTCTTCTACTTCGGCTGCTGTAACGGTAAAAGTAAACACAATCGTCATTACAAATCCTTGTACAAATATTGCGGCATACGCTGAGAACAGTGGTTATGTAGCAGGTAGCAAAGTGAAGAATGCCGGTAACCAATACCAATGCAAACCTTATCCATATGCCGGATGGTGCAATGGCGCAGCATGGGCGTATGGTCCTGGTACAGGCGCTTATTGGACGGATGCCTGGACTTTGGTAGGTTCTTGCTCAGCGGGACGTTTGTCAGGTGAAACTTCAACGGACGAAAGCTTGATGAGCAATGCGCCAAATCCATTTACAGGAACAACAACCGTAAAGATCGTTGTTAACGAATCTGGAAAAGTATCAGTCAAAGTATACGACTTGAGCGGTGCTTTGGTGGGAACAGTTTTAGAAGATTACCTCAATGCGGGAACATATACCTACGAGTACAATGCTTCCGGATTGAAAGCGAATGTATACCTGTTGAAATACACCAGCGAAAGCGGTACAGTCATTCGTAAAATTGTAAAATCAGAATAATCCTTAATACTAAATTAGCCCAATGAAAAGGAGTGAGTCGAAAGGCTCACTCCTTTTTTTATCACTTAGACTGACGGGCATAATACATTATCACTGTAGAAAATAAAATGAACCCAATACATAAACTTAAACAAGCTGTTATTTTTCCGATTGTATCGTAATGAAAGCAGAAAGCCAGCAAGGTGACTACAAATAAAGCAGGAAATCCTTTCCAGGCGATGAGCAGAAAAATGTCCCAGACTTTAAACAGTTTTTTTGTCCATGGATTGTTTGCATCAGGATTGCCGGGTATACCCATGATACTGAAAAAGACTAGTGCAAATGCCAGAAGGTTCAGTCCTATATAAATAAGTGGAGTGGTGTCGAAAAGATGCATGATGAAGCGGATCTATTAGTGGAGTAAATCGTTGTAGTATTTTATTTCAGAATGATAAATGCTGTCTCCTTTGATTTGTTGGATCGTAAATTTTTTGTCATTTACCGTGGAGTCGCAAACATCCTGACTTATTTTGCTTCTTTCTTTCAATATAGATAAATGGTTTTGGAAGTATAGAATCCTCTCGTTAAGATGATATTGGCTTGGGCTCTGAGGTGTCAAGCCTATATCTATATCAAACCGGAATTCTCGCATGGACAGAATAGAATCTTTTCGTGTAATGTAATGGTTCACATGATAACCATAGTCTCCACATGACGTCATGCCAATGGTAACTTTAATTTCAGTTTTCGCATTAGAATAAACGCAGTATTTTCCCCAGGCATCATCAGCACCTATTTCTGTACAAGTCGTATCTCGATGGCTTTTAAGAAAACGTTGAATAACAAGATCTATAGAATCCGTTTGATAGATATTACTATAAATAGTAGAGACGCGTCGTTCGTAGTAAGGCGTTTTTATAATGGTTGAAGTTGGAATTTCAGTGTTTTTTTGAAATTCATCCATATTACTTTTTTCTTCCTTATTAGAAAGGGTACGTTCATTTTTTTCAGTCGATGGAGTACAACAGAAGAAAATGATAGAAAGGAACAAGACGATGAGTTGTTTCATTTGAAATGATTGTATTCTAAAGGTTTCAATCAATTTGTTTTACAGCCGGTAGCAGTGGTTGATTTTTTAAGGAGGAATTACTTGGAATAATTCAGCAGATTATTGTTTGTCTATATTGATCATTAATGTGACTCTATGCTGTAATCAATCCATTGCAAGTTTTTTTTATTGGGGAACGATGACTAACTCAATCTCTTCCGGATGTTTTTTTGAATAGTATCTCAGGTATTCTCTTGCCACCATGTTTTTTTTGCTGTTACTAGAAAAGTTGTTATACAACTCTTCGTCTCTAAAGAGGATAGATTCTATTGTTACTTTATTGATGGTAAATGATTGTCCGGTATTAAAATCGATACCCACCTGCAGCGTTCTATTATGAGGCATGTCTGCATAATAAGGATTGCGTAGTGTTTCGTAATCACAAAATCTGCCGATGTGCTGGA
This sequence comes from Chitinophagaceae bacterium, assembly GCA_028288405.1. Taxonomy (GTDB): domain Bacteria; phylum Bacteroidota; class Bacteroidia; order Cytophagales; family Cytophagaceae; genus JACMQM01. The sequence goes on along the minus strand of JAQBNS010000056.1, from coordinate 20,513 downwards.
TGCGGTAATAGATTTCTTTTTCGGAGAAAGAAAAAGATCTTGAAATGTAAATTCCTGTACCATCACAAAATCCCCAGATCGCTGTCTGATCGGGGCAGGGTAGGTTGCCGTTGAATGTTAGACGTACCGTGAGATGATTGTCTACTTCGCCATTAAAAGGAATTGAAGGAGCATTTTTACGGAACTCTTCGAATGTACGGTAAAAACCTTTCTCGTATTTTTTAGCAAATATAATGAGTCTTAAATTTTCATTTTGACTTTGTGCATGGACCTCTATACACAAGAGTATCATGAATAACCCAAGGATTTGTTTTAACTTGGGATATTGCATTTTTTTAAATTTATTAGACCGAAGCATGTATATATTTTTAGGTGATTAATCAAGATAGGCATCTATCGCTACAATCAATCCGTCGTTATTAAGCGTTACATGCAATGCACCTGTTTCATGTCCAAAGTCTCCGGTGAAATCCACCTGTGCATTGGCTTGCCGGTCATTGATGAGCTCTAGCGATTCTAATCGCGTGACGGTATGGTAACCGACGAAAAATTGCTCAAGGTATTTACGGATGCCTGCGGTATGTTTAAACTTTTCACCCACCGATACATCGTCAATCACGGCATTCGCTGCGAACAAGGAGAGTGCAGTCTTCACATCAAAGGCATTCGTTGTGTTGATTAATTGCTCAATGATTTTTTCAATGCTTACCGGTTTCATTTGCTTGTCTTTAATGGTTGGCGTCAGTCAATTGTTTTTCAAAAATATAATCCTCCATCAGGTAACCGTTTCCAATGTCTATGGTTTCTTCTCCTGTTTTTTTGAAACCTACTTTCTCATAAAACCGAATAGCCGAATTATACCGGTTTACATTCAACACCAAGGCGTAGTCCGGCTTCGCTCGTGTGCCGATCTCCTGAATCAGTAATTGTCCGATACGTTTTCCTTGTGCCGCAGGCAATAGATAAAGCTTGTGAATTTTTGTTTTCGAAGAAGATTGATAATTCAATTCGTAAGAAGCGTAGCCAACGGGCTCTTCCTCCCATTTCACAAGCAGGAATACATGATGCTTATTCTGCACTTGTTCAGTTAGAGCGCTAAGACTGTACATCATGGTTAACATGTACTCTATCTGTTCCGGTGATAAGATTTTTCCGAATGCCTCAGGCCAGGTTTGCCTGGCGATGGCTTGTATGATAGGGTATTCTTTTGCTGTAGCTGTTGTAATCGTAATCATGTATAAGTACTTTGTATTTAATCTTGCCGTTTGGTTTGCGCAGAAAATTTTCCAATGAGAATACCCATAAGTACCACCGCATAAAACTGTCCTGAAATTCCAAAAAAGGCGGTGATTAATTTCATGTAATGCGCAGTCGGCGTAATGTCTCCGAAGCCTATACTGGTAATGGTTATACTACAGAAGTAAATGAGATCCATGAATACCGTCGCGTGATTGGCCACATCAATACCTTTAAAAGAAGTGGAATCATAATAAAATAAGAACTGCAACAGAAACACCCCGCTTTCTATCAATAGAAAGTAGCCACAGGCAGAAGCGGAGATGATGTCAACATTGATATAACTCGGCTTGATTAAAAACTTCATGACTTCGTAAAAGATGAAGGCGAAAAAGAAAAAATAAGCCAGGCTGTGAATGGACATGAAATGGGGTATTTTTCCTATAAAGGGTAAACCCAGCGGCAGCAACAATACACAGAAGAACAAGGCATTTTTAATGTTACTCCTCCAGGGGGAGGTCTCTACATAAACACCGACACTGGATATTCCCAGGATCAGCATGTTTACGGGCCATATAATTTCGGTATAGAAATTCATATCCTGTAGAAATATACCAATGAACAGATGCTGAATGAGTGCAAGCAGTAATATTTCGTATTTATGTCTTTGCAGGTAAAGGATTACTTTTTTCATGTAAGGCAATATCGTTATAAACTAAGGATTAACAAGAATTACGGAGTTGCACTAATGGTGACTTTTTCGGTAGGTATAGTTATTTCGTTTTAATTAACCTTCTATCGAGACTCGGACCGACAGGCTTAAGTTTTTTTAAGTGTAAGGTTTTCATTATCAGTAATAAATGTTTTTTTGTTGTTCGGAAGCGTCATGATCCCTTATGGAGTCTACTAGCTGGGAATACTAATAATTCCGATTAAATAGATAGTTAGCATCACAAAAACTGTGTAATTTTATACCTGTACTCAATTCATTTTTATGAAAATAAGATTAAGTTTTTTATTGTTACTCGTAGTTTTTTTTAAGGTTAATGCCCAGAATATTCCCACTAGCGGCAATACATCCATAACCACTTGCAGTACGACACTCTATGACATGGGTGGAGCGTCAGGTGGGCTTACTCCAAATGCAGACGGTTCAATTACGATTCATCCAGCCTCTTCAGGAACCGTTGTTGCGGTTTTGGTACAGCAGCTGGATATAGATTATTACAACGACTATTTATACATCTATAATGGAACAAGTACTGCAGCTCCTTTGCTGAAAACATTTCAGGGAGGTTGGGGAAGTTCTAATGAAGTAGACTACAGGGAATATTACGGTACATCGGGTGCAATCACGATCAGGCTAAAAACAGGGGCCACCGCAAGCTCTCTTTCTGATGGATGCGTAATCCGGGTAAGTTGTGCACCTACAGCTCAATTGAATAACCTGGTCAGAAATCAAAAACGAGTAATCAATAGCTGCAATACCACGATCTATGATGAGGGAGGGATATATGGGGATTACCAAAACAACTCCATAGATACGGTTCTCATTTTGCCCGACGCTCCCAATAAGTTTGTGCAACTTACTTTTCAGCAAATGGCGATGAATAATTTTGGTTCTGGTCAGGATGACATCACTTTTCTGGGAGGAATGAAAACGTCTCCCACCAGCACGTTATATTATATATCAGGATATTCTAATCCCAATAGCGGCAGTATAATGACCACCGGTGCTCCCGATGGTTCGGCCGGTTTTGTCATGACTTCCGATGCGGCCACCACCGCACAAGGTTTCCGTATTTTAGTCAGTTGCTCGACGGCTACTGCTGTGGGCTTAACACAAACCATTGTACCTATTTCCGGCAATGCAAGTGTGAATTCTTGCAATGTGACAGTTACTGATAATGGAGACAAGTACAATTATTTTCCAAACAGTAACGGCGCACTGACAATTAATCCTGCTACTGCCGGTAAAAAAGTACAACTGGTCTTTTCTCAATTCAACATCACTGCAGGCGATCAGTTGAGTGTGTTCGATGGTACAAGTACTACTGCAACACTTTTGGGTAATTACAGCGGTATTACTTTACCTGCTAATATTACGGCGAGCTCTGCCAATACATCCGGTGCTCTTACGGTTCGCTTTACTTCAAACGGTTCCGGTGAATCTGCCGGATTTTTATTTACCACGGCTTGTGTTGATCCATTGCCTGAAACTCTTATCCCTACAACGGGATCGACAACTCTCACTACTTGTTCTCAATTTGTCTATGATAATGGAGGGAACATTGCGAATTATTCCGACAACAACAACGGTTCTTTGCTGCTTACACCGGGAACAGCGGGAATGAAGACGAGACTTAGCTTTAATAGTTTTGCTACAGAAGCTACCAATGATTACCTGACCGTTTATGACGGGAATAGTGCAACTGCTCCGGTAATCGGCACCTATTCAGGAACGACCATTCCTGCTGATATCATTGCTACCAATGCATCAGGGCAATTATTCCTGAGTTTTATTTCTAATGCGAGCATTAACGCTGCCGGTTTTTCTATTTCTGTTAGCTGTGTCGTCCCTGAAACTAAGGTTCCGGTGAGTGGTAACATTGCTCTCACTACATGTAATGCCAACATCTATGATGATGGAGGAAGTTCAGGTGTATACAGCAACAATGCAGATGGTTCCATAACGCTTACTCCTCAGTCGGCGGGCAATCTCATGAACCTCAGTTTTACCACATTTGCATTGGAAGATCAGGATACGTTGTTTGTGTACGATGGTACCGGCTTAACCAATGTTCTCGCTAAACTTACGGGGACTAGTATTCCCTCCAGTCTCAGAGCTACTGTATCCAATACTTCCGGCGCATTGACGGTGCGATTGAAATCCAACTCGTCCGTAGTCAATCAGGGCTTTGCTGCTACGGCTACCTGTTATAATCCTGCTGTTCTCACCGTCATTCCTGCATCGGGTAACACTACACTGACCACTTGTAGTTCTACACTGTACGATTCAGGAGGAAGTGCAAGCAATTATGCCCTTAACATGGATGGTAGTACAACCGTTTATCCTGCTACAGCAGGCAATAGAATAAAGGCACAGTTTTCTTCTTTTGCCACAGAAGGCACTTATGATATACTGTATGTGTACGATGGTACAAGTACTGCAGCAACACTGATGGGAAGTTATTCCGGTACGGTTGTTCCTTCAGACCTCATCGCTACCAATGGATCAGGGGCGCTCACGTTTAGATTTGTGAGTGACTATTCTAATGTATTTGCAGGTTTTGCCATCAACTTGACTTGTGTTCCTCCGCCTACTATAGTTCCTGTATCGGGTGCTGCTTCTTTGACCACTTGCTCCGGTACCTTATATGATTCCGGCGGAAGTGCCGGCAACTATGGTTTGAATCAGGATGGCAGCATGACTATTAATCCGGCTACAGTAGGGAATAAAGTCAAAGCGCAATTCAGTGTTTTTGTTACGGAAGGTAGCTATGATAAACTGTATGTATACGATGGCACAAGCACATCGGCAACACTGCTTGGAACTTATTCAGGAACGGTTGTTCCTTCAGACCTTACGGCTACCAACGGCTCAGGAGCACTTACGTTTAGATTTGTGAGTGACTATTCTAATGTATTTGCAGGTTTTGCTATTAACCTGTCTTGTGTCAGTTCAACAGTTGCAGTGACAGGTATTAGTGTCAGTCCGACCAGTGCTTCTGTTCAAAAAGGAAATACAACTTCACTCGTTGCTACCATCACTCCTTCGAGTGCTACGAATAAAACAGTCAGCTGGAGTTCTTCCAATACTTCCGTCGCCACAGTAGATGCGTCTGGTTTGGTAACAGGAGTCGCAGTAGGAAATGCCACGATCACTGTGACATCCCAGGATGGAAATTATACCGCGACGTCTGCCATTACAGTCACACCTATAGCAGTGACAGGTATTAGCGTGAGTCCAACCAGTGTCTCTGTTCAGAAAGGAAATACAACGTCACTCACTGCTACGATCAGTCCTGCTGCTGCCGGCAATCAAAATGTAACCTGGAGTTCTTCCAATACTTCCGTCGCCACAGTAGATGCGTCTGGTTTGGTAACAGGAGTCGCAGTAGGAAATGCCACGATCACTGCAACATCCCAGGATGGAAATTATACCGCGACTTCTGCCATTACAGTCACACCTATAGCAGTGACAGGCATTAGCGTAAGTCCAACCAGTGTCTCTGTTCAGAAAGGAAATACAACGTCACTCACCGCTACGATCAGTCCTGCTACTGCCGGCAATCAAAATGTAACCTGGAGTTCTTCCAATACTTCCGTCGCCACAGTAGATGCGTCTGGTTTGGTAACAGGAATCGCAGCAGGAAATGCCACGATCACTGCGACATCCCAGGATGGAAATTATACCGCGACTTCTGCCATTACGGTCACACCTATAGCAGTGACAGGCATTAGCGTTAGTCCAATCAATGTTTCGGTTCAGAAAGGAAATACAACATCGCTCACAGCTACGATTACTCCTGCTGCTGCGGACAATCAAAATGTAACCTGGAGTTCTTCCAATACTTCCGTCGCCATAGTAGATGCGTCTGGTTTGGTAACAGGAGTGGCAGCAGGAAATGCCACGATCACTGCGACATCCCAGGATGGAAATTATACGGCGACGTCTGCTGTTACCGTTACTCCTATAGCGGTTACAGGCATTGGTGTGAGTCCTTCCAGTATTGTTCTGACGGAAGGAACTGCAACGCTACTTGATGCCACGATCAGTCCTGAAGATGCCGACAATCAAAATGTAACCTGGAGTTCTTCGAATACATCCATCGCAACGGTAGATGCGGGTGGTCTGGTAACAGGAATATCTATAGGCACGGTAATCATTACAGCAACTTCTGAGGACGGAGATTATACGGCGACTGCTTCTGTGGAAGTAACCACGGTATTGGGTGTAGATCATTCACAAGGTCTGCAGGAAGCCATTGTTTTATATCCTAATCCAGCTACTCAAAAGGTATTGGTGTTGAATGTAGAGGATGAAGCTTTAATTTATATTACCAATCAGCAGGGAAGCAATGTCTACTCAGAAAAGTTGGCGGATACGAAGGAAATCAATATAGAACAGTTGGAGGCCGGTATATACATCGTAACGATTGTATCTCCTAATGCAACCGCCACACGTAAGCTTGTAGTAAAATAAACTATGTCGCAACAGCGACATAGTTTATTTTTATTTACGATAGATCGTAGTTGGCCCGGCTTGTGCCGCCGGATAAATCAGCAGATCCGCGATGGTCACATGAGCCGGTGCTGTAACAGCATACACGATGGCATCGGCAATGTCGTTCGCTTGTAGCGGCTGAAAACCTTCGTATACTTTTTTTGCTTTTTCACGATCGCCCTGAAATCGTACGAGGGAAAATTCGGTTTCGACTGCGCCTGGTGCAATGTTGGTAATTTTAATGCGGTGTTGTGTCAAATCGAGACGCATGCCTTCGCTGATGGCTTCGACCGCTTTTTTAGAAGCACAGTACACGGCTCCGTTGGCATAGGTTTCTTTTCCGGCAATAGAACTGATATTGACAATATGCCCTGATTGTTGTTTGATCATACCCGGTAGTATCGCTTTTGATACATACAGCAATCCTTTTACATTGCCATCGATCATGGCATCCCAATCAGCGAGATCACCATCCTGAATAGGCGAGAGCCCATGAGCGTTGCCGGCATTATTAACGAGCAGATCAATCGTTTTCCATTCTTCGGCCAAACTACTGATAGCATGCACTACTTCCTGGTTATTTCGAACATCAAAATTCAAAGTGGTTACCTTTACTTTTTTTGACAGTTCTTTTTGAATCTCCTCCAGGCGATCTTGGCGTCGTCCACAGAGAATGAGATTTATGTTTATCTCTGCAAATGCCTGTGCCGTTGCCAATCCAATTCCTGAAGTTGCGCCGGTGATCAATGCTGTTTTACTCATGCTGATGGTAAGATGAATTAAGGTCCGATAAATTGATATTAATATACGACTTATCAAAACAAAAGGGATGGTATATGGTACCATCCCTTTTGTTGCTCAATAGTTATAATGTTGTTGCTTTCTCCGCTTTTCTTTTATTCAAGTATTGTTTAAAAAAGAACGAGAGTAGAGCAATCAAAATAATCCATGGCCATACTTTGATCAGCCACAAGATAAAACCTACAAGGGAATGCCAACCCTTACTCAACGCGCTTTTGACCTGCTCACTGAACTTTTGCTCTTCAGCAGGTTTGAAGACATATTCTTTGTTATAGAACAATGTCATGTTCAAGGTGCTGTAAGCGACCTGATCGTTGAGGTATTTCAGTCTGCCTTCTTTGCTTTCTATTTCTTCCTGCAATACACGTATGTTTTCCTCTAAGGCCAGGATGTCTTTGATGGTATTGGCTCTGCCTAATAAATCTTTGTATCGTTTTAAATACTCTCTTTTATTTTTTAATCGTCCTTCTATATCTACATATTCTTCTGTCACGTCATAAGATTGTATACTCTTAGCCGTCACTTCTCCTTCTCCTTTTTCGATAGCGATCAGCAGACTTTCAAATTGGTTGGACGGAACTCTTATTTTTAAGGTGTAGGTCGTGTTGTATTCGTTGTTATCTAAGGTTTCGGATTCGTAATACGCATGGTAACTTTTTAAGGCAGCATCCAGCACTTTCTTGGCGGAAGCAATGTCTTTTGTTTTCACAGAAAGCTCACCGTCCTTGATGATCTTTTTGGCAACAGGTGCAGCAGCAGGCTTTTCGCGAATTTCCATCTGTTTAAGTTCAGCATCATCTGCAATAGAGGGAGGTGAAAACTTTACCTCTTCCACCTTTTCTAGTTGAACTTCTTGCATAGAAACCGCTACGCTTTGATCCTCTTCTTTGGTATGGCAAGCGTATAGAAGGACAATCCCCAATAATAAAATCAGTAGTTTTTTCATAAGTTTAAAAAGAATAATGAAACATAATCTTACTAGCGGGATTATCGTTCATTTGTTGTCTCCCGGTCTATTTTTCTTTTCACTATACCACGAATCCATTTTTCGCACGCAGATGGGTGGATTTAATGGCTTAGTGTATTAATGTGATTTTTGTTTCAAATGGAACACTCTCACTGTTTTTTTAAGGCATGAAAATTTTTCCAGTATTTTTTACCATAGTTACAGAAGACTTCTTCACCCACTTTGATGTTGCGATTGGCCACCAAACAAATTTTGTCATCGTCATCGAGTGTGATATCGGCATTGGTTTTGAAAGCGCTCCTGACTATTTTTCCTCCCAAGGCATCCGGATCATTGGCATACTTGGCAAAACAAGCCGTATGCATAGAGTCCATGATAGAACCATCTAGGCAATTGATAAAATACGCATCCTCTCCAATGGCTCCTCTGCGTGCAGCTTCTGTGTGAGTCAAAATTTCTCCTTTGAATAGTGAAATGACTTCATCTTTGTAAATGGGTATAGAAACAAAAAGACCTTGCCCGGCTTTTGGAATTTGTGAAGGCGCGATGTACAGGTAATCGGTTTCTTTAGAGTCAATGTAATCTGGCATGAAGGAAATATACGTTAGAATTGTGAATAGCTATCGATGCCACTGGGGAATTGATTGGTGATATTGCCGTTCGTATTGTCAATGCCGGAGGGAAAGATATGCGTCTAAGTTGATTATGGAGTAGTGTGATTGCTCCGCTCGTGCAAATAGGAATTTTAAGTCACCGGTTGATAAACGGGTCAAGGAGTAATAAATAGTTAAGTGTCAATGATTATGATATATTTACTATTATTCACTAAACCCAACCGCTATGGCTTCCTCTTCACCTTCTGCACCCAAAAGAATTACCTGGATCATCGGCTTAGTATGCGGTGTGCTTGGTATCATCGGACATTATGCCAACGTTTCTTTTCTGACGGAATACAATTACACTTTACTGCTTGTAGGTTTTATTGTATTGGCTATCGGAACCACGTTCCGGGAATTATAACTTCTCCCATACCTTTGTTAGCGCCGACGGACGTCGGCGCCAGCGGAGGAGCCCTACTATTTTGTCAGTTCAAGAATTTCAGATTTGATAGCGCTTTCTAAATCGTCATCAAAACTATCGTCATAAGAAAATGAAAATAAAATCCATTGGTCTTTTGCTTTGTAAAACTGAAAATTAAATCGAACAGGTTGTCTGTCGTATTTAACTAAATAGGTTGTCAACATAAAACAATCCTTGACATTCCTGCTGTACAACAATTCATGCCCATTGTATTCTCCTACCAAGGTTTGTAAATCTCTGAACTGAGTTTTGAGTTTCTCTACATCGTCGTTTTTTCTTGCTAACCAGGGATTATGCGAGTAGAGTTCCTCGATGGCATCAACAGGTTTATTTTTTTGATAGGTCTTGAAGAATTTGTCCATTACTTCTTCAGGCGTTTGGGCATTCGCTGTATTCAGTGTTCCAATCAACAATAGTCCCAGAAATAGTTTTGTTAGTTTCATAGTTGTATTTTAAGTGTAGTGTTTTGATGTTTTATTTTTTTCCTAGCAGGCTGAGGTCCTCATAAAATCACTGGCCTTTTTGCCATCCAATACGATAGGATATTCTGTGCCGCCATTGATGACTGTGCCTTCAAAATGAAAAATACCATTTATGATATTGCCTGCGCCTTGTACGCGAGCGCCCTGCCAGGTAGCTCCGTCTGCATAGGTCAGGGTGAAATGTTTACTTTCTGTAAAAGGAAAAGTGGAGCAACCAAAGAATTGAAATAAATTATTGAATTGTATACTGTTGCTGCAATTGTAAGACGGAAACACAAGCACTTCCTTTTCATCTCCTTCCTGGCTTGTTTGTAAAGGGTAGGAAGTGACGGTAATGTCATAAGTCCCCTGCAGCTTTGCCTGCAATTCCTCGCAGGGATTTGGTACTTCTTCTTTCTTTTTACAGGTCGTAAAAAGCGTCAGCGCGGCTAGCAAAAAGAACGTGAAGAGAAGCTTCATCATATAAATATATTTTTTAATATCAACCAATTGTTAATCGTTATAAGGATCCATAACTCCGTTTGGGCTATGACCTTCTTTGCTTTTCAATTGTCCTTTATTAATGCTTGTGGGCACCTCATTCGAATAAATAAATTTACCGTTGTCAAGGAGTAAACGGTAACGCAGTTTTGTTTTTATTTTTCCGGAGAACTTAGGAACATCAAATTCCCAATATTCATTTTGTTTTAAATAAACACTGTGGTAACTATTGCCACACCAACTGCTGGGCAAATACTCAATGGGTTTCCATTCCCCTTTAACGAAAACTTCTGCAATCACAGACAAGCGACTGTCAGAGCCTTCCAGTCTAATGAGGCTGTCGCTTTTGTTCACAATAAATAACTTATAACCATTGTATTTGTCATTGATCAGGACTGTTTTGTTCGTGTCTATTTTTAGAAAAAAACCGGTTTCGGAAAAATCGAAACGATCCGATACCTTCTTCGCTAAATTATCTGAATCACTAAAACCGCCCGCTGCCAAAGTATCTTCAATGCTTGACTGGGCATAGATATATCCCCGAAGCATAAAATCTATGTTCAGGTCCTTTTTGGTCTGGCCGAATGTTGTCGAATAGAGAAGTAAAAAAAAAGCCACTAATGTTAATACTTGGGTTTTCATGGGTATGTCATCTTATCATCTATAGGCGCCAACGTGGCAACAACAGGGGACTTATGCTTTAGATTATTAATATAGATGAGTTCCACTGGTGCTGTGTTTTTAAGCGAGACTTGCGACAGGTGAAACTTACTATGTTTACTCTACAACAAGTTTTGCTACCCCAGAATAGGTGTCATCTTTATACAATTCCAGCATATAAATGCCTTTCGCTTGCGCGGATAAATCTAAAGTTAAAGTCGAACCACTTTGCTCTGACTGATAAATGCAAAGTCCATTGAGTGTATTTATTTTTACTTTCCACACGGCTTCTTCCAAACCTGAAATCTGAACAGTACCACTGGTCGGGTTCGGGAAGAGGTTATTCTGTAATTTGTTGTTGTCGGTTATTGCCGTCACTATATTTTCTTTTAACATATTGGCTACAAATTCTGTTGGCCCGGTTAAAGTCGTGTGACCTAAAGTAAATGATTCGCTTTGCGTATAACCGGCAAAATAAAGGGTTGCATCATTGCTAATGCAAATGGCTGTTCCTTCTTCGTCACCATCACCTGTTCCTTGTCCGGCCCAGGAGAGAAACGAATCAGAATCAACTTTTAAAACCAATGCTTCTTTGCCTAAATTACCATCGTCACCATACAATGTGGTGTCACCTATAGTAACATTAGAACCTGTAAAATAGCCTGTCACATAAGCATTACCGTCGCTGTCTACCGCAATGCTATTGCCCTGCGAAGCACTGAGACCACTTGCTGTTCTGGACCATTGAAAGAATCCTGATGAATTATATTTAAAGATAAACAACTGGCTTTGAGCCAGTACACCGGTTACATAAATATTGCCGTCAGCCCCTGCAGCAATGTCGTAAGCCGCATCATTGCCTGTATAAAAATAGGATTTTGCCCAAAGTGCGGTTCCGTCCGGATCGTATTTTGCCACAAAAACATCAGACTGTCCTGAGCTTCCGCTGGCAGACAGAGTGGAGGTGGCGCCGAACTTTACACTTGAACTGAATAATCCTGCTAAATAGGCATTGCCATCTGTGTCCACAGCCAATCCGCCTAACGAAGCATAAAAATCCGATACGGAAGCTTTTGCCCAAAGCACGGTGCCTGTATTATTTAGTTTTGCTACATAGCTATCTCCGCTGATGGCGCTTGATGAAAGCGTAGTACTACCAAAGATATTTCCTGATCCACTGACCTTACCCGCAAGGAACACGTTGCCACTGACATCGACGGCGATATCCAATACATTGTCCACGACTTCTCCTGTAGCAATGGCCCACTGCACAACACCATCCGTATCGTACTTCACCACATAAATATTGCTTTTCCCTGCGGTGCTGTTGTTTAGCGTAATACTGCCGAATGTAACACTGCCTAAAAATAGTCCTGCTATGTATACGTTTCCATTCGCATCTGTCGTCAGTGCTGTTGCCTGTAATCCTCCGGCTGGTTTTGACCATTGCAAAGTACCTGCTGAATTATGCTTGACCAGCAAAAAATCAGTGCGCCCGGCATGATACAAATTAAGGGAAGGATCAGCAGCGATCAGAAGATCATATGCTACATCTCCGAAAGAGAAGACATCACAGTTTAGATCCTGAGCATTGCTATGGCTGAAAGGAATGATAAACAGTAATAAATAAAAGGACAGGGAAGTAATTCTTTTTTTCATGGTAAGAATTTAAAAGATGAATGTTTTGCTAGTACCGATAGATACCGGCGCCATTGGAGAACTTAGTGTTTTAAATTATTTATATAAATCATTTCCCCAGCAGGTGTGTTTTTAAGTTGTTCAATAATTTCTTGCCCATGCTCCAATGATCGGCAGGGAATAATGATTTTATTTGGCGTGCTTTTAATATCGTTTACAACAGCGAGATTTCCTGCCATCATCTTTGTTATTTTTAATGTTCCTATAATTTTTGGTCTGATGAGTTGCATAGTTTCTACTTGGTTAGCTCCAATAGGTGTTGGCGCCAGCGGGTGTTGTATAATATAAGCAGAGGATGTTCATCTAACAATCAGGCTGCTTAAATGCCATTCATTCCCTTCATATTTTCACTTTACTAATTATACATTACCTGATTTTAATTATTTGTAAGTTAGTTGCTTATGTTATATTTTAAAACCGTCATCTCATTATATTGCTATATTATTATGGATTATTCATATTTATAGGCTCATTTGAAAAAGTATATTATTTATTCAAATAGTAATATAAATGATCCCCGCTATGAAAAAACAGCTCCTTCTACTCGTATTACTTATTATAGGATTGCCCTCTCTTGTAGTGGGACAATCACCTGTAAATGTACAGAAATCAAATTCCAAACCCATCTACATGCATATGATGCCCTGGTTCGACGGGCCTATGACATTGGGTGCAGGCAATTGGGGCTATCACTGGAAAATGCAAAACAAGAATCCCAACATTGTCGATGGCTCCGGTAAAAGACAAATTGCTTCCAACTATTATCCGCAGATCGGTCCTTACGACAGCAGCGATCCGGACGTTGTCGATTACCAGTTATTGCTGATGAAACTATCGGGCGTGGACGGTGTGTTGATCGACTGGTACGGTACTGCCGGTACAGTAGGCGACATCAATTCCAACCTGCGAAACTCTAACGCTATTGTCAATGGCACTGCTCCTGCGGGATTGAAATTCGGATTAGTAGTAGAAGACCGTTTTACCGGCGGAGATGTCAATACGCAACGCAACAGTATGCTGTATGCGCGTGACAATTATTTCAACCGCTCCAACTATTTCCGCTTCGGTCCTTCGAACAGTCCTCTTGTCGGTATCTTCGGTCCTACCTCTATCCAGTACGCATCGGGATGGAACACGATCATGTCCGGCATTGATGCGGAATTACTTCCGCTCGAATACCAGAACGGTGAAGTAGGAGGTATTGCTGATGGTGAATATGCCTGGCCTTATCAGTCACCGGGTACAAGCGATCACGCGACACAGGTGGAGAACTTTTACAGAAACCGTGCACCTGGCCTGAGAACAGCGATGGGCGTGGCTTATCCGGGGTTCAATGATTTTTATGCGCAGGGCGGAGCGGGACAAACACTGTTCAACATTCCTTTCAACGGTACAGGCACGCTGAATCAAATGCTGAATCTTGCCAATCAATACAGCAGCGTTGTAGACATCATTCAGTTGGCGACATGGAACGATTATGGAGAAGGTACCATGTTTGAACCGACTCAGGAATTCGGCTACAGCTTCCTGGTGAAGCTGCAACAATTCACCGGCGTGCCTTATACAGAGAGCGACTTGAAGCAGGTGACACGCTACTATAACTTGAGAAAAAAATACGCAGGCAATGCGTCCGTAAAAACCAAGCTCGACCAGGTCTACAAATATTTCGCAGCCTTGCAGATCAGCAATGCCGTGGCACTGATGTGTACAATTGAAAACGATGGTACTTGTGTAACAGCTGTTCCGGTTATTACGAGCAGTCTGTCCGCTTCTGGAAATGTTGGAAGTGCCTTCAACTATACCATCACCGCTTCAAATGCGCCGACAAGTTACAGCGCTACCGGTTTACCGGCCGGCTTATCTGTCAACACCTCTAACGGCGTGATCAGTGGAACACCTACAACTGCTGCAACAAGCAACGTCACGATTAAAGCAACGAATGGCGGCGGCTCCGATACGAAGACACTGGTACTGACCATCAGCAATACGCCTTGTGTCACTGTGACGGGCATCAGTCTGAACACCGGCTCACAGAGTCTCTCCGCCGGACAGACAAGCCAACTGACCGCTACAGTAGCTCCGTCCAATGCTTGCAATAAAACGGTCAACTGGAACAGCAGCAATACGGCGGTGGCTACTGTTAACAGCAGCGGTACCGTAACGGCAGTAGGAGCGGGTAATGCGACGATCACCGCTATTACAGTGGATCAGAATAAAACGGCAACTTCAACGGTAACAGTTACTGCAGGTGGTGGTACAGTCATCAAATACTACCGTATTAAAAACAGATGGCAGCCTGCGTTCTATCTGTACGATGGCGGTAACCAGGTAAGCTACGGCACGGGCACTGATCAATCGTACCAATGGACACTGGAAGATGTGGGTGGCGGAAACATGGAAATTAAAAACCGTGCGACCGGTGAATACATGCACGTCGAACATCTGTTAAACTATGTAGAAGCTACAGCCAGAACATCAGGATGGTACAGTTCACGTTGGGCGATTGAAAATACAGGCGATGGTTATGTACGTTTTAGAAATGCATGGCAGTCCACGCAATACATCAACATTGAAAACCTATACGGTTACGCGCAACATACGGCGATCAATACGACCTGGGCCAGTGTGCAATGGTTATTGGAAGAAGTCACTACCTCTACACCTCCGCCAAGTAATCCTTCGGCTGTATTGATACAAGCGGAAAGTTACAGCAGCATGAGCGGCATACAAACGGAATCTACTTCAGATGCTGACGGTGGCCTAAATGTAGGCTGGATCGACGGCGGAGACTGGATGGCCTATGCAGGAATTATTTTCCCTACCAGCGGAGCCTACAAGATAGAATACAGAGTGGCCAGTGTTAGCGGTGCCAGTTTATCGCTTGACCTCAACAACGGTTCTATACAACTGGGAACGCTTGCTATTCCCGCAACCGGCGGATGGCAGACCTGGCAGACGATTTCTCATGTCGTGAATGTAAATGCCGGTACTTATAGTGTGGGTGTTTACGCACCGGCAGGTGGCTGGAACATCAACTGGATCCGCATTACAAAACAGACTACAGCCCGTACATCGAATGATGAGGCGACAAGCGATGCGTCAGCATCCGGTAATGCCTTGACCTTGTATCCTAATCCTACTGAAAATATCTTACACCTTTCATCAGGCATGGATATTGGCACCGGTCACATCTCTATCCTAGATATTGTAGGTAAAGAAGTTTACAGTGCCAATGGAAATGAAAGTATTGATGTTTCTTCTTTAGCTGCCGGAAGCTATACGCTTATATTTACAGCTGACAACGAGCGGCAGGTGCTGCGTTTTGTAAAAAGATAAATGGAGTGTATTATAGGTATAAAAAAAACCGCCGGTATTTCCGGCGGTTTTTTTTAGTCATATAGGATGCTCTCGCTAGAGAAATATTCCAGTGAGAGACTTATTTATTGCCGAGTTCTTCTGCCAATCCAACGAGAAGCCCGTCGTTACCGCGGATGTAGCAAAGCCTGTAGATATTCTCGTATTGCACCACCTCTCCAACAAGCTGCGCACCCTGACTGGTGAGTCTGGATATGAGTTCATCAAGGTTTTCAACGGTAAACATGAGACGTAAATAGCCAAGGGCATTCACCGGCGCATTTCTGTGATCTGAAACAACGACTGGTCTGATAAACTGAGAAATTTCAAGGCGGCTGTGTCCATCCGGAGTTACCATCATCGCAATCTCTACCTTCTGATCTCCAAGTCCGGTCACCCGTCCGGCCCATTCACCTTCGATGATGGCTCTGCCTTCGAGCGTGAGACCTATCTCTGAAAAAAAGGATATGGCATTATCGAGCGACTCTACCACGATACCCATATTGTGCATGATTAATTTACTCTTTGCCATGGTTGGTACTTAAGTTTAATTCAGTTTATATCGGTGACAGCGAATTGTTTCTATGAATGTACTTTTATTCCCATTTAATTAAAACTTTCTATTCCTACTTTTAATCCGAGCGGGACGCTTGATCTAGGGAGCATCCTGGAAATTAATTAATAATATCACCTTTATTGTTGGCCAATTTTTCACGCCATCTTTGAATTTCCTCTGGCGTTTGTCTCACCCAATCTGTCACTTCACCAATGATTTTTAATGGTGCTTCAGAGCGATAGGAGCGAGTCGGATTGCCCGGAAATTTTTTATCGGTAACATTCGGATCGTTTTCAAAAATCCCGGTCGGTTCAACAATATAAACACGTTCCCGTCCATCGTTTTTTGCTAAGGCAGCAGCAAGTCCCGCCCCGTTAACCAGCGCTGTGAAATAAATGTGATTCATTTTCAGTTCGGCTTTGTAATTAGAACTGCCACCTGCCGTCAGCAAATCGCCAACTTGCAGATCTGCTTTCGTGCCATGATAAAAGGGGCCTTTGTCGGATGGTTTATCCTTAAAGGAAGCTGACCATTCATAATTAATTTTTGCCTTGTCAGGATCGTGTAATTCATCATAACATTTGGCAATGTTTAAATACAAAGAAGGCAAAGCACTGTTCACAGAGTCGTCATTTATTTTTAACGCCAGCTGCAAGGCCGTTTCGAACCATTTTAATTTCTCAGAACTATTTTTTTGACGGTGAGCTAGATAATAGGAGGCAATGAATTTTTCAAAGCCTTTTACCGCTTCATTCCAGGCTTGAAGAAACAGTTGGTATGCCTCTTCCGGTTTGCCTTTTTCTTCCGTACTCATACCTTGAAGGCAGAGCTGAACAACCTTGTTGCTGGGGTTGAATTCCATGACTGTAATAATTTAAGCTCGTTGATAGTAATGTATGACTGCTCCCGAGTGAAAGTTTTTTGTCTTTAACAATTTGAAAACTGTTCGGTCGTTTATTTTGTCAAACAAAGGCAAGCCTTTTCCTACTACCACAGGATGAATACAAAGCTGGTATTCATCAATTAAATGAAGGTTTGTGAGTTCTACAATCAAACTTCGACTGCCGATGAAAATGTCTCTGCCCGCTTGCTGTTTTAATGCTTTCACTGTTTCTTCAAGCGATTGATTAGCCAGTTTCGCGCTGTTCCATTCTGTATTTTTAAGTGTATGGGAAAAGACAATTTTTGGAATTTTGTCTATAGCCACAGCGAAGTCATCCATTGATTTTTCACCGGAAGGATTTTTGATCAGCGGTTGCCAGAACTTCATCAGTTCGTAGGTTATTCTGCCGTATAGAATAGCATCTCCCTGACCTAAAAGTTCTGTATAATGATCATGAATTTCTTCGTCCGGTATTCCTGCCGTATGATCACAAAACCCGTCAATTGTCAGATTGATGGCGGCGATTATCTTTCTCATAATTTAGTTAAATTATAATTTATGTTTAGGGAACCAGGGAAGTCCTTTTTTATCAAATTTTATAGGTAGTGGAAAATCAAACGGATCGGCCATAAGAGATGAAATATAAAATATTTTTCCATCATTAGTCATTATTTTCACACCACCATAGCCATTAAAAGGGTTGTTTGTATACTTTATTTTTACCTCAGCGGAAACCAATCGCTCAGTAGTTACATCGGTAAAATCATAATGATAGTTGTGCCCATCTTGTTGAAGAGTGAATGTTTTATTTAACCTATCCACGGTCAATTGAGTAGCATGATTGAGCATGAAGTAATTAATTTGGAGAGGGGATACTATGATGAAATTAAATATGCCGAATAAAATGGCAATAACCAGTACAGTTTTTTCCTCCATCAGAAAATATAAAATTATCCCAATAACCAATTGAAACAAGAGCAGGTTGATGCAGGGTCTTATGGACAGAAGCTGATGTTTTATATCAATTTTGTATACTTCCATAATTATTAGCGGATGAATAATGTTATTGAAGCGTGGGCTATGTTTTATACTGGCGCAAGTGAAGCAGAAGATTATTCTGCCTGGGGTTTGTTATTAATTCCATCAGCTAGCCGACGTCCGTCGGTGCCAGCTTAATTTAATTCATACGCAATGGCAAAATCATAAACTTTTCCATTATATCCTATGGTAAAGCCTCTCACTTGCAGGTTACCTGAGAGATCAGGCTTTTTGGCTATGTCTGAAAAGGTGCCCAGCATTTTTAGACTCACTTCATTGTCGGAGGTGTCGGTCGCATGTATGATGCCATCTGTATCTATGCTGTAGTTAGCCTCGTTATAGTAGTCGTAATACATAATATTGCTCTCTATAGTGGGAAGGTGAGAGGAGTTAATTTCAATCTCACTTTTTAAATTAAATTGAACGTATTCATAGTCGGTATTATGATAAAAATAAGAAGTATCTCCGTCTATCGCATAGAGATAATATACTTGCTCGTCTGGTGATGGATCGATACTACGGTTGGCAAATTGACTTATAATATTTGATGTTGTGATCTGAGCATCTGTACCGCGCTTCACCCTTAGGTGTCCTTTCGCACTACCGTTTTTGTCATTGAAGGTATAGGTGCAATCAAAATTTCCGTAGGCGTTTTTAAAAGGGGTAAACAAGATAGCGGAATCAGGATCTATGACTTCAAATTTGCCATAGATGGCTATATAACCGAAATCAGGTATAATGGCTTTGCCAGTATAATGGTCGTTTTCCAATACAGGACATATTTTCACCGTATCCGGATCATACATGAGATACAGATCGTCAACAGCATTAGGTGAGGGGTTTACATCTCCATTCTTTTTACAGGAAAAAAGGAAGAGAAGCAGAAGGACGATCAGAGGAGTTGGTTTCATATAAAAAAGGTTAAACGTATTGGTTATGATTAGTATTATGGTTTTGCTAGTGTCGATAGATATGGGTGCCGGCATTCGTGCAGGGTGAGTGAACAAGTGATACCCGCAGCAAAATTTCTGGGTAGTTTGTCTACGCCAAAAATAGCCCGGCTATGTTTGCCTTTATCTCCCAACACTGTGACGAACAAATCCGAAGCACCATCTACGACTTTTGGTGCATCGTCTTCCCAATCCGGAGAGGCTTGGTAATAGGCATCCATGTGATTCAAGCCTACCAAACGATCAAGTCCGATCGAATGTTCTATATGTGACAATACATTCAGCGCACATAATTGCATGGCTTTGTAACCTTCTTCATTACTGAATTCTGCACCGATTCTTCCTTTGTACAACCAGTTGCTTCCGTCTTTAGGAAGTTGAATGGCAAGGTAGGCGATGTTTTCTCTGATGTTCATAGAAACATAATTACCTCCGGGTTTGCTTGGTGGAGGTAAAATTAATCCCAGTTCGGAAATTTTTTCTTGTATGTTCATAAAATCTTAATTAAAACAAAGTTTTTTTATTTGATGATTGCTGTTAGCGCCGGCGAAGGAATACAACGAAGCTTATACAAATTTCGATTCTATTTTCTGTTGTAGTTTTTTATAGTTCAACAAAAATATAATTCTGTGAGTAAAGTTATAATATTTCTCGCCCTGAAAAGAATCTATTCCCATTTTGACAGGCTGGACAAGATTTTCAGGACGCGGGAAGTAGACCGTGATCATGTTTTTGTTACCTGTTTTTGAAAAATTAAAATAGACTTCAAGATGGATCAGCGCTTCATTTCCCATATACTTATATTCAAACAATCCATCGCCGATTTCTTTGGTGTAGGGAATTTTTAAAATCAATTGTCCGGTCTTTCGTTTAGTCCATTTGGCAAATTCAGGAATGGCTAATGTGACAAGGAGGACGAGTAAACAATAGCCGAGCATGACATAAAAACTTGTCAATGGTCCGTCTTTCAGCTCTTGGTTTTTGATTTCGAGATAGGGAATATCAACAAAGGTGTAATTGCCTTGTTTGAGCTTTACGATTTCATTTCCTACATAATAGATCATACAAGGTGTCTCAGCATATATCTGAGTCAGAGAATCC
>JAQBNS010000101.1 GCA_028288405.1 Chitinophagaceae bacterium | reverse complement strand
AATACGCAACGTTAAATAAAATTGAATACCAGCTGGAAGAGGTGTATCAGGCTATTCTGGAAAGTGCCGAAATAGAAGCACCCTTATCTCTTCATCTTAAAAAAATCCATAATGGCTCCGAGATCTTAATACAACTGTCTTGGCATTTTAAAGACCGGCTATTTGAAGTCAGTACAAACAACAAAAAAAGCGAGAAAACCTGGGAGGAAGGACAACGCCTGTTGGCTCAATTTTATGAAACAGATTTGGATGAACTTACAGTCTATAAGAAGAAACTTCCCGAAGGTAAAATATGCATAAATCCAGGTGATGGACTTTGGTACGAAACACCTACCGACACCAACTGGCAAAAGCTGATGAGTACTTTATTTCTTAATTAAAACTAAGACTTCCTTAACTGGTTCAACTCCTTTTGTATATCACCCATCAGCACACCCAATTTCTCAACTGACATGTCCGGGTCTGGAAAATCTTTGCTAACATAAGCTTTAGCTTCCCATATTTCCATAATATCATCAAAGGGTAATTCATAAGGTGTATAGCTGGGATTATCCGATTTAAGAGTAATGAATTGATCGGAAGAACCTCTTAACAAGCGCTTGTATACAATACCATCTTGGCGCGTCACTACGACATAAGTCTTCCCTTCTTTTACCAGCTTCCAGTTATCCATATACTGACCAACAATGATGGAACCAGAGTTAAGGGGTAACATAGAATCGCCTTTTATTTCAAAGGCTCTAAACGTACCATTTTGAAATATCGGTAACAAGAATACCGGTAACTCAGATATGTATTCAGGATCCTGATAGCCATTTAAATAGCCAGCTGCTGCTTTTTGTGGTACCAATTGAATACCTTCCTTGTCGTCTGCATTAACTGTAATGGCCAGGACACGTAGCTTCTTTCCTTCTACATCCGTGACTTGACCCGATGCCAATGCTTGTTCATCAGAAAAATCAAGGGAAATCAAATCGTCAACACTAATGCCTAGCTCAGAAGATAATTTAAGTAAATTCTGTAAGCCAGGTTCTGCTCGACCTTCCTCGTAAGCGCCCAAAACAGAACGCTTTATACCAATTTTAGAAGCTAATTGCTCTTGAGTAAAACCAGTCTTTTTACGCAGCACTTTGATGTTATTGCTGATTAATGTCATTCGTATAAATTTTGATTTAACAATATCGTCATATCATTGCACCACATTTTCAATAATGCGGGTACCGATTGAGAACTTTCTATTGTAGTTTTATAATGCAATGAACCTCCTTCATTTGCAATTAAAAGTACCTCTAATAAATGCTCGCCTCCATTGCGGATGCATTTAAAGTATTTGACTTTTCCAGGTATTGCTTCAGACATCATGTTAACCGTTTAGCACTGCGCTAAATTAGTTAGCATATTTAAAAACTACAACCTTTTTGCTATTTTTTTTAGTAAAAATATCTATGTAACTAACAATCAAATATTTAAAACATAAAATCCAGCCTTCCAGAACTGGATTTATTTTTCAAAGGTTATTTTAACAAAGCTTTAATATCACCCTCGATTGAGGCATCGCTCGGTGCTTTTGCTTCATATTGAACGATGTTTCCTTCCTTGTCTATCAAAACAAATCTTGGGATATAAGGAACGTCATAACGTTCCAATAATTTTTCCTCTGCTCCTTCACGTGAAATAAGATGTGTGCCATGTATGTTATTATTCTTTACATAACTTCTCCACTTTTCTGCTTCCTTATCGATAGACACATATAAAAATACTACATCTGTATTGCCGGCAAAAGCCTCTTTCAATTTCTTCCCTTTCTTCATCTCCTCTAGGCAAGGTCTGCACCAAGTCGCCCAGATATCAAGGTATACAACTTTACCTTTCAGTTCACTTAAACTAGTTTGGCCTCCGTCTAAATTCTCTAGTTTAAAATCAGGTGCAGGCTTACCTTGTACCGCCTTATTTCCGTGAGGTTGAGGTGTGTGTTTAAACCCCAAAACAATAAATCCGGAAACTAAAACTATGGCTAAAGCGAAATACCAATTTCTTTTCATATGAAATATTATTTTGTATATTGTAGTAACCAGATTAATAATGAATTAATTCAAACATACTCAAAATTCATTTTAAAAACTACTTTTTTACTGCTATGAAAATGACCAGCGCTGCCTTTATCTCTCCTATCAAAATAACCTGTATTCTTTCGATCTTCTTAGTATTGTCAGCCTGTGGTTCTAAAAAGTTTCACCGTGAAATTGAAACGCCAGAAATAAAAATCAACCTGGTTGGTAACAAGCCAACTTCCATGGATCCTTTTTCTGTAGGCCTCGTAGTAACCAATAATGCAAACAATAAAACGGTTACCTTAGATCTTGAGATTTATGCTAATGAACTAGATGAAAAAAACCCCTCATTTATAAAAAAAAGTGACCATAAATATTCGCTTATTTTTACTCAAACAGATCTAACAACGCGTGAATTAATATTATCCACCTCAAATGAAGAAGTCATCGTAGAAGAAGTATTATAAACTATTTTTATTCTTAGATGTTCAAGAAAATTCTTTCTGCGCTGGCGAAAAATCCTTGGAAAACCTACGCAGCTTCTATTGGAGCCGAGTACATCGATGGCGGTTTTCAAAGCGATCGTATTATTGTTAATGATCAAAATTTCACCATCATCATTACGCTCGGAACCAATCAAAGAGGCAATACGGGATTCCGATATACTCGTTTCAGGTGTTCGTATACTTCCTCTCAATCTCCTTATTTTTCTATCAAACCGAAAAAGTTCCATTTGATGAAAGGACTTTTTTCTAAAAAAGATCCTAATCTTTTACCCATTCAAAAGCTTTATGACATCACAGCCCCAAAAGAGGAATTATTTTCCATACTTTCAGAAGATGATGAGTTTTGCCTCTTGTTAAATAACATCTCTATTTTTAAATATTCTTCCGAAAAAGACGATGGAGAATATGGTCCTACTTTTTTACCCTCTGAGCATCAATTTTGTCTGGAATTAGAAGGCGAAATAGAAGAAGCTTCCTTGCTAGATGCCGGAATCGGCATTATTTTAGCTACTGTTCGTTTATTCAGAAACAATGATCTGTTCAATGCAGAAAAAAGCACTGTGCAGTATTAAAAAAGGGCGATAAAAAACCACTTTTAGTCATTGAATCGTATAAATACTAAGAACCAACCCAAACTGTTATGAAGAATCTGTGTTTGAGATTTGCTATGGCTGTATTGGTAACAGGGTTTACCTATACAGCATTCGTGTCAGGAACTCTTGACGTAACATCAACTCGTCATCTGACTTCACCTTTGTCTTTCGAAAATCTGCTTTCTCAAAGTAAACAAGAGAGTACGAATATAATGCATGAAGAACATGTTAGAAGGGTGAACTATGCAAGTTTTCGTAGAAGTCTGATGAGACATAGAAGTATATACTATGCTAATGAGGATTAAAACACCATTATCCTAAGATCACACGGTAAAAATCTTTATCTTGGTATAACTATTTAATATTTTATACTAAAATCATTTTTTCATGATGAAAAAAGGAAAAGCGATTGCTATTATCGATGAAGATCCGTGGCTGGAAGCATATAGAGATGAAATTGAAGCGAGGAGCAGAAGATTTAAACAGGCAAAAAAAGAAATTAGAGATATTGCAGGCGGATTAGCAGAATTCAGTACTGCACATAAATATTTTGGAGTCAACTTTGACCAGGAAAAAAAAGGTTGGTACTATCGCGAGTGGGCACCGGAAGCAACGCGATTGTGTCTTATTGGAGATTTTAACGAATGGGATCATAATGCTCATCCTATGTACAGGAATGAGCAAGGTTATTGGGAAATTTTTCTGCCCTATGAACAATACCACAAAAGCTTTATACATAAAAGTCGCATAAAAGTACATGTGGTTTCTATTAACGGAGCCAAAGATCGAATACCTGCCTATATAACAAGAGTGATTCAAGATCCGATCACTTATGATTTTAGCGGACAATTATGGTTTCCTCCCAAACCTTTCGAATGGACCGACAGAGATTTTGTATTTAAACGCTCTCAGGAACCCATCATATACGAAGTACATGTTGGGATGGCTCAAGAAAAAGAAGGCGTAGGAACCTACCGTGAATTTGCAGACAAACTCATTCCAAGAATAAGGCAGTCCGGATACAATTCTATACAGTTAATGGCTGTGATGGAACATCCATACTATGGTTCTTTCGGATACCACGTTTCGAACTTTTTTGCTCCTACTTCTCGTTTCGGTACACCAGAAGATTTAAAATATCTGGTAGATCGTGCACATAAGTATGGATTAGGAGTCATCATCGATATTGTCCACTCTCATGCCGTAAAAAATATTACTGAAGGATTAAACGAGTTTGACGGAAGTGACCATCAATACTTTCATGGAGGTGGCAGAGGCAATCATGATCATTGGGATTCTAAATTGTTTGACTACGGTAAATTGGAAGTTAAACGGTTTTTACTTTCCAATATTCGTTACTGGTTAGAGGAATTCCATTTTGATGGATTCCGATTTGACGGAGTAACATCCATGCTTTATTTTCATCATGGCATGTATTCTACTTTTGATCATTATGACAAATACTATCAAGAAGTCGATTGGGATGCGGTGACTTATTTGCAACTGGCAAATGAGTTAACGCATGACATGAATAAACGCAACATTACAATAGCAGAAGATGTAAGTGGTATGCCCGGATTATCCAGGAAACCTTCTGAAGGTGGTCTGGGCTTTGACTTCAGATTAGGCATGGGCATACCTGATTACTGGATTAAAATCATAAAGGAAAAAAGAGATGAAGACTGGGACATTTGGGAAATGTGGAACATGTTGGTCAATCGTCGCTATAAAGAAAAAACAATTTCGTATACAGAATCACATGATCAGGCTTTAGTTGGAGATAAGACACTAGCCTTTCGTCTCATGGATAAAGAGATGTATGATCACATGATGGTAGGTGAAGAAAGCGCCATCATTGACAGAGGAATGTCGTTACATAAAATGCTACGCATACTCACGCTCTCTTTAGGCGGTGAAGGTTATCTAAACTTTATGGGAAATGAATTCGGCCATCCTGAATGGATCGATTTTCCAAGAGAAGGTAATAATTGGAGTTACAAACATGCTCGCAGACAATGGTCTCTGGTCGATAATAACAGATTAAAATACCAATACCTTGCACGCTTTGATGAATCAATGTTGAAAATAGTACGTAAGAATCACTTGCTTAGTGCTGAAGGTGTTCAACAACTTAACATGGATACGACAAACAAAGTGATCATCTATGAAAGAGCGAATTTAATTTTCGTATTTAATTTTAGTGTACACAACTCTATTGTAGATTATCGTTTTGCTGTACCGGAAATTGGTTCATACCAAATCATCCTGAATAGCGACAGTCCCGAATATGGCGGATTTAACAGGATCGATGATGGTCTTCATTACATTACAAATGAACGAAGTGAATTAAGCCTGTACTTAACCAATAGAACAGCATTGGTATTACAAAAAACAGTAGAGCTATAAAATTATCAACACAACTACGAAATCAATTGCAAAAGGTTTACGACGATTTCATCACTTTTTTTAGCGAAATCTGATTTCATTTTGCTGGCACAATAATTCTAACCTAAAACAAGAACAGCTACTACTAACTGTTCTTGTTTTATGAAAATATTGTTCGTCATCAATCCCATATCCGGAGCAACAAGTAATGATGAAGCTATCCTTAGTATTCACAAAGCTGCTGCGGAAAAAGGATTTGATTTTAAATTTTTATATACTACAGGCGATAAGGATGACGAGGCATTAGTTGCCCAAATTGAGGACTATAAACCCGATCGGGTAATTGCTGGAGGGGGGGATGGAACCATACAATTAGTAGTAAGAAACTTATTAAATACAGAAATACCCTTAGGAATACTTCCTTTAGGCTCAGCTAATGGACTAGCGACTGCTTTAAATGTATCACAAAGCACAGCTGAGATTATTAGTCATCTCACTACCAATTATAAAACAATCCCATTAGATTTATTAAGAGTAAATGAAAAGTACATCTGCGCTCATTTAGGTGATTTAGGGATCAATGCTCTTATTGTGAAAAAATTTGCAGAACAAAAGCAAAGAGGAATGTTTGGGTATTTGCGACACCTCATGAAATCAATCAATGAAAGCCCTATTCTAAGATATACTATAAAAACGCCGGAAGGCATATACCATAAAAGAGGATACATGTTATCTTTTGCAAATGGTAACAAGTACGGTACAGGTATTCATATTTCAGCAGGATCTGTATCGGATGGTAAATTTGAAATATGTAATGTACCCCGTGTCACCGTTAAAGATTTCCTCAAGGCTTGTCTTACACGTTTTAATTTCTTTACTAATAAAGAAATGTTTTCTGATGTCATCAGTACCAGTAAAGCAGAAATCCGCATCAATAAAAAAATTCATTATCAAATTGATGGAGAATACATGGGACAGACAAATCACCTGAAAATTGAGATCATGCAATCTGCCATAAAGCTTTTGATTCAATAATGTTCAAAAAAAAGAACCCTATATTACTTAGCTTCTGTGCTGTATCAAATGGACATACGACTCTTGTGTATGGACAAATTTCCTATTTCTCAGATAAAGACATTAGCTTTACGGATTACAGTTGGCATGAAACCTTTCGCAACTTGCTTCGCATGTATCGAGCTAAAGCTTTAGATCATGAAGAGATTGAGTTAGAGTTTAACCAAGGGTGTGTAAAAACTATCACAGATGGTACAGGAGGATTCTTTACTAAAGTTACATTTGACTCCAGTTGGGATGAGAGTCAAATGTATTTGAAAGAAATCAAATTGGTTTCAGGAGAAAAGGTAAAGCTAATGGAAACACATTACTCATTAGCCATTAATCAGGTAGAAAAAAAATTTATCATCATTTCGGATATTGACGATACTCTAATACACTCTTATATACACAATACATTTTTAAAATTTAGAACACTAAGTTTTACAAGAGTAGAAAAAAGGAAAGCAGTGATTACAATGATGAACCTGGTAAAAAGTTTTGCATTATCCGGAGCCGCACCGTTCTATCTTTCCAATAGTGAACGCAATCTATACCCTCTGATCTATAGGTTTCTCATGTTTCATCAATTTCCCAAAGGTCCTATTTTTCTAAAACCTATGCGAAAAATCAGACATGTATTAACCAATAAAAAATTAGGAGAAAAAGATCAGCACAAACTCACCAACTTAAAATTGATTCTATCTTTGTTTCCCG
>JAQBNS010000085.1 GCA_028288405.1 Chitinophagaceae bacterium | reverse complement strand
AGATTTGGTTGTTGTTTGATTGAGGGTTCAAGGATATTAGTATTTATCGAAATAGGTAAGGCTCTTTTGATAAGGGCGTTCCCTTCGGGCCGGGCTTTCGCCACTCGCTTTTTTCTTTGAATCAAGCTCAAACATAAGGCACTTAAAAAAATCAAAGAAAAAGAGCTCAAACAATGGCTCAATCCCTAACGCAAGCTACTGAACTTAGACTAGGTTAGACAATTTATAAATAAGCAAAATAGGATAATAGTCCGTTTGAATTCGAAACAGTTATATTCGCTTCTTTCAAATTAGTTGAATACTTGCAAACACACTCGCTCTCCGCACTCAAACTCTTAGTCGTCTTGAAAAGTGCTCAAATAAAAAAAGCCACACAATATGTGTAGCTTTTTGCTCCCCCTCTTGGGCTCGAACCAATCCCGAAGCCTCGGGACATTATTAACAATCATGTTTACTGCATATTGATTCGAGAATGAAGGGATCTGTTTTAAGTGAGACAATAAAAGCTTTACTTTTTTGTCGCTTGATAAATTTTTCAAGTCTAGTTCGTGTTTTACATGGAATGCTTAAATAAAGATTCCACGGTTTTCCTTTATTGGTCCAGTTAGGATTGTTTTCAGAATTGTGGTTTGTAATTCGTAATGCTAGGTTATCAGTTTGTTCTATATAGAACTTTTGTAACTTTTCGGAAAAGAGGATATAAACGCAAAACATAGTAAAGTAGTTAAAAAAATAAAAGGAGTATTGAGTATAGTTTCGACCCTTCTTGGACTCGAAACAACCCCGAAGCCTCGGGACATGATTAACAGTGAAAAAATAAAAAAGCCACACAGATTGTGTAGCTTTTAAATGCTCCCCCTCTTGGGCTCGAACCAAGGACCCCATGATTAACAGTCATGTGCTCTAACCAGCTGAGCTAAGGAGGAATTAATTGGAGTGCAATATTACGTCTTGGGGAGACATAAAGCAACTGTCTGGCTTAAAAAAAAGCATATTTATGCAAAAAAATCAGAGGGAATGACAATCTGACTTGATTGTGAAGAAGTTAAAACGGACTAAAATCAGACAAACCGTCTTGAAATCAAGTACTAATCGCTTTTGGTCCGATTTTTCCGATAGGAGGTTATAGTTTTTGTGAAAGAATTATGGACTTATGAATGTCCTTATGATAATTTTGCAAAAGCTGGATCGTTAATACATCTACTGTCTTAGTACCATAAACACACATTGATTATGATGAAGAAACCATTCGTCTCATTGCTTGTAGCCTCATTCCTAGGAGCCATTGTTGCCTTAGCAGGCTATCATTTTTTCGTTCAACAACCCGTTTTTCAAACGGTAAGTCAAAAACAAGATTACTATTTATCTAACTTCTCTTCCGACAGCAGCATGGCTGCTAAAGTACCGGAGGGATTAAATTTTATTTACGCCGCTAAGGCCGTCACTCCGGCTGTGGTTCACATTAAGACGTACTACAAAGTAGCAGAAGGCGCAGGCTCTAACGATGAAATTTTTAAATATTTCTTCGGCGATCCTTATGGCGAAGGTGGGCCAAATCCCGGTGGGCAGGGTAAAGAAGCATCCGGATCTGGTGTCATCATTACCGCTGACGGATACATTGTCAGCAACAATCACGTAGTGGAAGGTGCTGAAAAAATCGAAGTCGTTTTGGAAAATCAAAGAAGCTATGAAGCAGTATTGATTGGAACAGATCCTACGACAGACTTAGCACTATTGAAAATAGACGACAAGAATTTGCCTTTTGTAAAATACGGAAACTCCGATGACATTTTGGTCGGAGAGTGGGTATTGGCTGTAGGCAATCCGTTTAACCTGAACTCTACGGTTACCGCGGGTATCATCAGTGCGAAGGCGCGAAACATCAACATCTTGCGTGCGAAAAGCAATTTCGCTGTAGAGTCTTTCCTGCAAACAGATGCCGTAGTAAACCCTGGAAACAGTGGAGGAGCTTTGGTCAATTTAAAAGGAGAATTGGTTGGGATCAACACTGCCATCGCCTCTCCAACCGGATCGTATACCGGATACTCTTTCGCTGTACCGGTTGATTTGGTGAAAAAGGTAATCGATGACATCCTGAAATACGGAGAAGTGCAAAGAGGTTTGTTAGGCGTGAGTATCGCTGACATGACCACTACTTTAGCCAAAGAAAAGAACATCGATTATGTTCGCGGTGTGTACGTTGCCGGTGTCAACGATGGCAGTGCCGCTAAAGAAATCGGTATGAAAGAAGGAGACATCATTACGCACATCAATGGCAAAGAAATCTATACGTCTTCCGGTTTGCAAGAAGCAGTGGCTCGTTACAGACCCGGGGATAAATTGAAAGTATCTTACCTGAGAAAAGGAGAGAAGATGGAGGGCACAGCAGTGTTGAAAAACAAACTGGGTGAAGATAAGATTGTGAAGAAGGAAGAGGCCAGCATCAAAAGAAAGCTAGGCGCAGACCTGCAAGTAGTAAGCAAAGAAGATAAGAAACATTTAAGTCTTCAGGGTGGTGCGCAAGTGTATCGTTTGTATGATGGGCTATTAAAAGATTCTGGTATCAGAGAAGGCTTTATCATTACAAGCATCGATAAGAAGATTGTGCAAACACCGGAAGATGTAGAAGCCATTTTGAATAAAATACTTCCTGGAAATGGAGTATTGGTAGAAGGCGTTTATTCTAATGGTAAAAAACAATTCGTAGGAATAGGCTGGTAATTACTCACAATCATTGATAAATCGGTGCTTTATTTTTAACATAAGGCACCGATTTGTTTTTAACCATGATTCTATCAATACACTAATAGTTTTATTTAAGTCTATTGGATGGATACATGCAAATGATTGCAATGATTTGTATGATACTGATGGTCTAAAGTATAATTTGTATAAACGAACAGACATGACGACAGCACAAGAAATCTCCGCAGTTCTAAAAGAGTTAGGCATTGATCAGCAAGCCAATCCATCCTATTATACAGGCTTGCTTGCAGGGCCTAAAGCGACTTCTAATACGATTGTTTCTCATACACCGATTGATGGAAGCCTCATCGCTAGTGCCGGTATGGCAACAGCGGCAGATTATGAAGCAGTGGTGTTGCAAGCACAAGAGGCCTTCAAAGCATGGCGTTTATGGCCGGCGCCCAAGCGCGGAGAAATAGTGAGGCAGTATGGACAAAAGTTACGTGAACATAAAGAAGCGTTAGGTAAGTTAGTCACCTTAGAGATGGGCAAGCTCCATCAGGAAGGCTTAGGTGAAGTGCAGGAAATGATTGACATCTGTGACTTTGCTGTAGGACTTTCCCGACAATTATATGGGTTGACTATCGCTTCGGAGCGTCCGTTGCATCGTATGTTAGAGCAATATCAACCTTTAGGTGTAGTGGGCATTATCAGTGCTTTTAATTTCCCTGTTGCGGTATGGGCATGGAATTCCATGTTGGCAGCGGTTTGCGGTGATGTGTGCATTTGGAAACCCTCAGAGAAGACTCCGATTTCAGCCATCGCTTGTCACAAAATTTTACTGGATGTTTTAAAAGAGAATAATGTACCTGAAGGTGTGTTCAACCTTATTATTGGAGGAGCAGACATTGGAAATAAATTATCAGAAGACGAACGCATTCCTTTGATCTCAGCAACAGGTTCTACACGCATGGGCAAAAGCGTGGCAATAAAAGTTGCTTCACGTTTAGGCAAATCTTTGCTTGAACTGGGCGGTAACAATGCCATTATTGTAACACCGGAAGCCAATATGGACCTGGCAACAAGAGCCATCGTGTTCGGAGCGGCTGGTACATGCGGACAGCGTTGTACGTCCACACGACGTGTCATTGTGCACGAAGAAGTGAAAGCAGAATTGGTCTCACGCTTAACGAAAGCTTATGCTTCACTTCCGGTTGGAAGTCCGCTGGAAAAAGGAATTTTGGTTGGTCCTTTAATTGATGAAGCAGCAGCTTTGAAGTTTGAAGAGGCCATAGCGGCTTGCCAGAAGGAAGGTGGAACCTTATTAACCGGTGGCAAGAAATTAACCGGCGGTGTATACGATAAAGGAGCCTATGTGAGTCCTGCCATTGTAGAGGCAAAAAATTCTTATCAGACTGTTCAGGAGGAAACCTTTGCTCCGATTTTATACATCATCAGTTACCAGGGTGAAGTTGCTAATGCCATTGATCTGCAGAATGAAAGTTTGTATGGGCTTTCTTCAGCCATCTTTACGGACAGCATCCGTGAGGCGGAGCGTTTTCTTTCGGCTATCGGTTCCGATTGTGGCATTGCCAATGTGAACATTGGTACATCAGGGGCGGAAATAGGCGGCGCCTTTGGAGGGGAGAAACAAACCGGCGGCGGCCGGGAATCAGGCTCTGATGCCTGGAAGGTCTATATGCGCCGTCAAACGAACACGATCAACTACTCCACAGACTTGCCATTGGCACAGGGGATAAATTTTAATTAAGATGTAATGTTTTCACCTTTTTATACTTAAATTGCCATGAGAATACAATTATAAAATCATCAAGTGAAAAACGCTGAAAATAAGTACCATTCGATCATGCTCATCGATGACAATGAGATAGACAATCTCATCAATCAAAAAATGATCGAATCCGCATCCATCTGTGATCGCATTTTTGTACATACAGGAGCTAAAAGCGCGATTGAATTTTTAAAGAATATGGAAAAGCTGGCTATCGAATCCAAAGAAGGATTTCTGCCGGAGATCATTTTTTTAGATATCGACATGCCTCTGATGGATGGATTTCAATTTTTGGATGAGTTTGAAAAACTATCGGAGTCTACGAGAGAACATAGCAAAATCATCATGCTGACGTCTTCATTGAATCCGCTGGACATGCAAAAAGCCAAGAAAAACAAATTGATTGTAAAGTACCTTAATAAACCGTTGAGTCAGGAAAACCTGAAAAAACTATAAGGGATATAGCACCGCGGGTGATTGACTAACTAACCTAGTTTTTCCTCAATGTTGAGGTAAGAAAGTGGGCTGAAACGATTCGGTAATGATTTTTGGAATTTCTTTACCAGCAGAGATAATTTACTGTTTTTCTCTTTTCTGTTTTCGCTGATTAAAACTTTTAAAATCTTAATGAACTGAACAACGTGTTGGCAATTCTCTTTGCCCAATAATCTTATTTGACGTTGAATACTGTTGACCAATTGACCGAATAAGTCTTGGTCCTTCAGCAAGCAATATTGATAAGCCAATACCAGCTTCGTCTCCATGTAGATGTATGGATATTTTTTAATGCTGGTGTCGTTGAGGAATTGATTTAACCACTTAGACGCTTCTTCATATTTATCGGCGTGATAGCATGAAATACTGCGGTAAAGAATATAAATCAAATACTCGTTGATGTTTTTCTTGTTGATTTCGAAGTCTTCGAAAAGCCCTTTGTTCTCTTCGTATATCGTTGTCTGCGTTCCGTTTTTCAGGTGGTAATTTAACTTACTCAACAAGAAATTAGGGGAAGCAGTGTAAAGACTATAATTGGTCAACAAAGAGCTTAACGATTCGTTGATGTCTTCGTAATATTTTTCAGCTTTTTTGTTCTCTCCAATGGAGATGTAATATTCGAAACGTAAGTATTCCAACACCAGGATCAAGTGGTAGTAAGAAGAATCGAGGTAATACAAATCGAAAGTAGATTGTATTTTGTCAAACAGCTCTTCAAAATCATTTACCAATTTTTTCTCCGGTTCGATGAACAGTTGATGAAAAATATTGAGGAATGAAGAGTAAACAAATAAGCGATGTGACTGGTACAGATTGGAAACATTGATGAGTTCTTCTCTCATGAGATGAAGTCCCATTTTATCTGTTTCATCAAAGCCCATCATGTACTCACCGTATTTTTTGAAATAGTTGGCGAGTAAATCTTCCGATTTATCCAGTGCCAACATATAAGCTACGTGACGGTTATACAACTGAGAATAGTGAAAATGATCCTCAGGGCTATGTATAAGTAGTTTTTTTAAAGATTTATAGACGATGGTCAGCTCGTTGGCCAAATCATAATCCAGTAATTCTTTTTCCAGCTTTTTAAGTGTAGCGACAGCAATTGTTTTTTTCTTGGTGAAAATAATCTCATTGATCGTAGCTACTTTTTTAATCAAAGAAGTTCTTGGGCTTTCCATTTGCTCCAAAAGATATTCTTCAATCTTCTGATTCAGTCTGGAGCGAAGGGTATAATAAGCGTTGTTGTTGACTTCCAGCTCTTCCATGATTTTGGCATCGGAAAGCTGTTTCTCGCGCATAAACTTTAACAGATAAGCTGATTTCTCAGCATTGCTGTTAAGGAGTGATTCGTAAATAGCAGTGTAATCCTTTGTAGAAAGCTGCTTAATGATGTTTTTTAACTTCGACATTTAAACCCTTAAAAAAGCAAAGCTCTAATGAATGTTCTAAGCTATAAAGATATAAAAAAAACAGAAAAATAGAACAGGTTTGCGAAATGACTGTAAATAAGCCTCTATTTCATAAATCCAGTGGAGACGATTTATCCGTAAATGAATCGCGGTTGGAAAAAATCGTGCCTATTCTTAAGTGCTAAAATGAAAATATAGACGAAAAAAGTATAGAAAGAAGCCGCAGTGTGGGGAAAGTTTCCACAAGCCAGTATTGACAAGGCATTTGACATGGTGTGGATTTTAATAGGGCAGGAGGTAGTGAAAAATAATTAACAATTATTTTTTGTCTGGGGATTTTTTTCTTGAAAAAATCATGTTTATAGATTGATAAGTTAAAAATCCATAAAAAGTATTTTTGGGGTGCTTTTTCCCAAACCTTATTTTTTGATAAAAAACATGCAAAATTTTAACCTGGTTTTCAAATTTTTAACTAAATTGAAGCGATAACCAGCTCACTTTTAATCATTCGTCCAAACTCAGGTAAATGGCCGAATATTTGTATTAATAATTTTTAAATAACAAAATTATGGGAAAAGTTATACTCGCAGTAGATGATGCACCATCGATTCTCTATATCATAGAGAGCATCTTTCAGAACGACCACAAGGTTGTTTTAAAGAAAAATGCCAACGAGGCGCTGGCTTGGTTGGAGGAAGGCAATTTTCCGGATATTATCGTTACCGATATCAATATGCCAGGTATGGATGGATGGACGTTCATCTGCCAATTGAAATTCAGTGGATATTTCAGGTACATCCCAATTATTGTGCTTTCTGGAAATGAAAGCAGCTCAGATCGAATTAAATACTTACAAGGAGGAGTGGAAGATGTCGTGCAGAAGCCTTTCAATCCAATAGAATTGAGAATGCGTGTCGACAATATTTTAAAGAGATTTGAAAGAATAGAAAAGGCTGCCGTTTAATGAAAGCAAAAATAGCTTATCTTAAAGTTGATGCACCGGCACCAGAATGTGATTTTTCTTTCCTAAAAGAAATCTTTCATATTGTTTCTTTTAGTAGTGAAAAAGAGATTATCAGCAGTTTGGAAGATGGTGAAAAGGTCGATCTGATGATTTTAGATGGCGACCTGGATTCGCCTATTGCACAATTTATCCTTTTAAAATCAACGCTCATCAGTAAGATTCCTGTCGTGTTTATTGTACCGGAAATTGATGAGGCTGTCCGTAAAAAAGCATTAAAGTATGGCGTAAAAGAACTCTTCTTGTGCAACGATGAAGAGTCAAAAATACATTACCGACTCGATTACCTGATTCGTAATCACCAGGAAAAAATGGTTAGGGAAAGAAGAGCGGTTAGAGAATTTAAAATGCCGATTATGAAAAGGCTTTTTGATATCGCTTTTTCAGGAACTCTATTGCTAGTCATCTCTCCTTTTATTCTGCTGATCATACTATTGATCAGATTAGAATCCAAAGGTCCCATTTTTTATATTTCTAAAAGAACAGGTCCTAACTTCAAAATTTTCAACTTTTATAAGTTTCGTTCCATGCGCGTCGATGCGGATGCAAACATAAAGGCGCTGGCACACCTTAATCAATACAAAAAAAATGTTCCGGTAATAAAAGAAACTGCTTTAGATAAATGCCTAGATTGCAGCGAAATGAATATAGAATGTGCATCTTTGCTGCACTTAGACCATAAAGTGGTTTGTGAGAAAATGTACCTGATCAATAAGAAAAATACAGAGGATGGTACATTCATAAAAATAGCGGATGATCCCCGTGTAACAAAAGTAGGTAAATTCATACGAAACAGTAGTATTGATGAATTGCCACAATTGTTTAATGTGTTAAAAGGTGACATGTCTATTGTAGGAAACAGACCCTTGCCTATATACGAAGCGGAAAAAATAACTACTGATAAATACAGCCAACGATTCATCGCTCCCGCAGGTATCACAGGCTTATGGCAGGTCAATAAGCGTGGTAAGGGAAATATGTCAGAAGAAGAAAGAATCGAATTGGATAATGAATATGCCAGCAACTATTCTTTCTTGACGGATATAAAAATAATTCTTAAAACAGTTCCGGCACTGTTGCAGAAAGAAAATGTTTAATAATGATGTCAATGCAGAATTTTAAGAAGTGTGTACTGCTTATCGTACTTTTGTTGTGCACTACTTTTATAACCGTACAAGCTCAAACTAAGCCCACAACTTCAAAAGACAGTACGATAGCGTACGCGCCGGTTGATTCTTCTCTGGACTTGGAAAAAGATTTATTGCCATTAGATGAGATCCTTGAAATTGCTGTTAAGAATTCACCTTACATCAATTATGACTTGGCACTTATAGAAAGACAAAAAAACAGTTTGATCGTCACCAAAAGGGAATGGCAACACGTGTTGTCTGCTCAAGCCTTCTATTCATGGGGAAATCAGGCGCTGAACTACGGTAGTGAAAACGGTGGGTATTCTTATAACATCCTCAATGGATACCGTTACGGATTCAACTTGAATATTCCTTTTTCGGAATTCACTACAAGAAAGGCAAAGATCAATGTGGATAAGGCAGAATTGGAAGCTGCTAAATATAAAAGAGAGCAAACAGAAATGATGCTTCGTCGTCAGGTGATTGAAGAATACAATCATTTATTAGCGGCACAGAAACTATTGAAAATAAAAACAGAAGGTAATGAGAACGCACGCATTACTTATGAAATGACAGAAAAACGATTCAGAGAAGGCGGTATACAGTTAGATGATATGACCAGAGCAAATGATGCTTTGGTAGCTGCTCAAACCGCGCAAGTAATGTCTGTAACGGAGTATAGAATCTTGTTGCTAAGCTTTGAAGAGTTGATAGGTGTTAAATTAGCTACCATAAAAAAGTAAGATGAACATTAAAGAATTTCTTCAGGTACTTAGAAAGAATATTTTTTATTTATTGTTCTTTCCCGCCCTTCTTGCAGTAGGCGTTTATTTCATGGTAAAAGATAAGCCATTGGAATACAAGTCCACTACTTTATTGTATACCGGTGTAGTAAGTGGTTATAACCTCAACAGTGCAGAAGGCAATCGAATCGATTACAATGCCATTGCCAATGCTTTTGATAACTTAACATCGATCAGTAAGCTGAGAGATGTCTCTGAAGAAACCAGCGTAAAACTATTGGCGAAGCATTTGATGAATCGCAAAGGTCAATCGGATTTTAATGAGAAACTTTACGATGGCGCTAGAAATGCTATAGGTACGGACTTGGCTGATAAATTGACCAATAACAGTTCGTACGATAAAACAGCTAGCAATATTTATACGCAATTGAAAACAGTTCCAGATGGAGCTGTTGCGAGGTTATTAGGCTCAGGCCATCCTTATTACGGCATTGGATCTATACAAAGCAAAATTCAAGCATTCAGAAAATCATCCAGTGATATCATCGAAATTTCTTTTTCATCCTTTGATCCCACTGTTTGTCAAAATACACTAGAGATATTAAGCGAAACGATCATCGAAAAGTATAAAGCGATTAAAACCACCGAAACACATAATGTGGTAGCTTATTTCGAAGAGCGTGCAGCAGCAGCAAAGAAAGATCTACAGGCATCTGAAAATAAAATCATTGAATTTGGTGTGCAAAACAAGATCATCAATTACGACGAACAATCGAAATCCATTGCGGTTTCCAAAACCACTTTGCTGGAAGATATTGAAAGAGAAAAAATGGTGCTTTCTTCTGCTACAGCTTCTTTAAATACTTTGAACAAAAAGCTGAACATGCGCAATGGCTTATTGGAATCCAATAGCAATGTGATGGCGAAGCGTAAAAGATTGTCTGAACTGAACTACAAAATTTCCAATGCAGAGATTCATGGTTCAACTGTTGACCTTTCCAAAGAGCGTACAGAAGCTGAATTGCTAAGAAATGATATTAAAGAACTTGTTGGAGATATTTATGAACATCATAATACCCAAGAAGGAATACATGGTAGTACTTTATTAACGCAATGGCTTAATAATCTCCTTATCATCGATGAAAGTAATTCCCGAATTGCTATTTTGAACATTCGCCTAAAAGAGTTTGATAAGTTGTATAGCGATTTCGCTCCTATGGGCAGTCAGCTGGCCAGTCTGCAACGTGAAGTTTCTATTGCCGAAAGAGAATACCTTGACATCCTTCATTCATTGAATGAAAGCAATCTTCGCCAGCAAAACATTGCTCACAGCAGCAATTTAAAAGTCATCGAACCTCCTTCATATCCCGCTTCTCCTAATGCAATAAAGAATAAGTTGCTGGTAGTTGCTTCTTTCATATTCGGATTCATCATACTGGTTGCCTTTTTCCTGATTCGTGAATTGACGGACGGCTCCATCAAAACGCCGGCTCGTGCCGAACAGTATACCGGTTTAAAAGTAGCAGGAACTTTCCCTTTAAAACAGCAGAAGAAAACATCGGTTGATTTAGTGAAGTTGGAAGCTGAATTGATGGAACAAACATTGAGTGCTGTTTTAATCAGTCTTCAAGGCGATGGTTCTTCTCAACAAATCCTGATTTCAAGCATTCGGCCTGATGAAGGTAAAACCTGGTGCGCGATTAAATTGGCTAATAAGTTCAGTGAACAGCATGCGGTTGCTTTATGCAGTTACAAATCTTTAAATCCGGCAGAGACAGAGGTGCTTCAACGGGGTGTTACTTTTATAGAGTATCAGCCAGGTAATGAACTTCCTTACACGGGACAGTACCGTTACGTGATTGTTGAAGTTCCACCTTTAACGGAAAAGCAAATACCATTGTCCTTATTAAAAGCATCGAGTCTTCCTGTTTTAATTTTGAATGCAGAAAGAAGTTGGAACGACATCGATACAAATTTGGTAGACCTCTTTAAAAAAGCTTCTTTGCAAGAACCGTTGGTATTCCTCAATAAAATTTCCATCGATAAGCTGGAAACGATATTTGGAACTATACCTAAGTTAGCGAAGAAGGCTGCTCCCCAAACGAGCAGAGAGTTGACATTTGGTAAAGAAGCCAATTGGAATACCGCCAAAGAAGTTTAGTCAAAAGTACATATCCGGATGCGTAATTTCTTTGTAAGGATATTTACCAATAACAATATGCTATCCCTAATGGGTAGCGGTTCGATAGCTGTACTGGGATTTATCAATTTTGCTATCCTGGCACGTCAGCTTTCCATTGATGATTTTGGGAGTTGGATCATTTTTACTTCTGCGTGTAGTTTTTTTGAAATGCTCAGAACGGGGTTTCTTCATACTCCATTAATTAAATATTTAACAGGACAAAGCAAAAGAACGAGTAAAGAAGTGATAGGGTCTTCCTGGGCTTTTGGTTGGTTCATTACAGGTACGATCATCGTTGTTACTTTAGCCTTGTTTTTTTTATTGGGAGACGTTTTACCCAACAGAGGATTTTACATGTTCTTGCAATGGATTTGGTTAGTCAATCTTTTGTCTTTGCCTTTTAACTTCGCTACCTGGTACCTGCAATCAGAATTGAAATTTGGGAAAATTCTATTTATCCGTTTAATCAGTCAGGGAGGCTTTTTGTTATTGCTATTGGTTAATTTTTATCTTAAAAATGAATTGACCTATATTCTTTACAGTTATTTGTTGGCCAACTTTATCACCAGTATCATTTGCATCTGGTCCGGTTGGACATTGATCACGGCTGTGCGCAAAGCTTCTAAAACCAAAATGAAAGAATTGTTTCATTTTGGGAAATACAGCATGGGAACGATGATCGGCTCCAACCTGTTAAGAACGTCCGATACACTTCTTATCGGCTCCTTGATGGGACCTACAGCGGTGGCCTTTTACAGCGTGCCGCTTCGTTTGTTTGAAATTATTGAAGTGCCTTTGCGCAGTCTTGTTGCCACGGCATTACCCACTTTATCGAGATTGAACAATACCGGTGATAAAATCGGGTTGCGGAAATTTTTTGAAAAGGCAACAGGCGAGTTGACAATTATTCTGCTTCCGTTTATGTTGGTCTGTTTTGTATTCGCAGAACCACTGGTAGCTATATTAGGAGGAGAGGAATACATTGGCTCAGCCAACATTCTAAGAATATTTACTTTGTATGCCTGCTTCATGCCTTTGGACCGGTTTACCGGCGTTACATTGGATGTGATGAATGTACCGGTTAGAAATTTTCAGAAAGTAATGATCATGTTGGCCATCAATATAGGGGGTGATTTATTAGCCATAGAATATGTAGGTGAGGTATGGGCGGTGGCTATTGGTTCTATACTTACTTTTTTAACGGGTGTTGTTTTTGGGTCGGTGTTCTTGAAAAGATTACTCGACTTTTCTATCTCCGATATTATATCAGGAGGATACAATGGAACAATGGGATATGCTAACAGCGTACTCAAAAGATTGTATAAAGGATGAATGACCTAACTTCCATATTCACCAAGAAGAACACCATTACCTTCCTTGTGATGCTGGGTGCTTCTGTGGCCTTGTCTTACCTTATAGCACAAGGTGGATTCATTGCACTGGTCGGATTATTGGGTTTGATGGTTGGGTCGTTTTTATTGTACAGAGTAGCCGTGCACCCGGCGTATGGCATTGTGCTTACCTTGCACATTGCTTTTTCCATCAACGGCTTAGGCCGGTATGTTGATTTCCCTTTTGGTTTGCTGACGGATTTTATGTTGGTAATCACTTTGATTGTTACACTTTTCCATGTTAAGCGAAAAGATCTTTCTATTTTGAATAATGGATTGATGGCCTTTGTGGGGGTCTGGTTTTTATATACGGTAATGCAACTGTTCAATCCCGAACCCCATTCTTTTGAAGCTTGGTTTTATGCGGTACGTGCAGCATCGCTTTACTTGATCATTTCAGTCGTTCTCGTCTTTTTAATTTTTAATACAGAAAAAGATTTGGATCTCTTTTTCCGCATTTGGCTTACCGGATCTCTACTGGGCGCTTTGTACGGCATCAAACAATTGTACCTTGGGCTGAATGCTGCCGAACAATATTGGCTGGCTACTAAAGGTGCTCATACACACATGATCTTTGGTCAATTGCGTGTTTTCTCTTTTTATTCAGATGCAGGCCAGTATGGTGCCATCATGGCCTATACTGCAGTAGTCGGAACTATTCTTGCTATACGTGTATCGACAGTAGGAAAAAAAATATTTTTCATCATTACAGCGTTACTTTGTTTTTATGGAATGATCATCTCCGGTACGCGCGGCGCCTTGTTCATTCCATTGGTAGGTTTTACCACTTATTTTATTCTCAGCAAAAATACGCGGGTACTGGTTACCGGATTTATTATTCTAGGCAGTGCGTTCGCTTTGCTAAAGTTCACTTACATCGGTGAAGCCAATTACGACATCAGACGTATGCGCAGCGCAGTGAATCCTTCTGAAGATGTCTCGTTTCAGGTGCGATTAAAAAATCAAGAGAAACTAGGAACCTACCTGGCAGATAAACCATTTGGCGGAGGTATTGGTACCATTGGTTATTGGGGACAAAAGTTTTCTCCCGGCACCGTATTGGCGGAAACTCCACCGGACAGTTGGTATGTGTTGCTATGGGGCGAAACAGGTATTGTGGGATTGATTATTTACTTTGCCATGTTGCTTTATATATTGATTCGAAGTTTTTGGAAGATATTCAACATGGAAGATTCCATGCTGAAGCAAAAACTCATGGCCATTTTTTCGGGTGTTACGGGAATTATCGTGGCCAGTTATGGGAATCCGATTCTTGGACAAATGCCTTGCAGTATTCACTTTTATTTGTGTATCGTATTTCTGTACCTCGGGCCCGAGTGGCTTGAAAATAGAAAACAGGAAACATTAACCAGTTAATCGTTATGTTACACACCGTTCTTGCTGTGCTATCAAGTGTTCTATTCGTTGTTCTATTCATCAACGTACTCTACTTCTTTGTATTTGCAGTAGCTGGCAAAATAGGAAGCGTAAAAGTATCTCCTGTTACTTCGACGTATACAAACATGGTAGTTTTCATTCCGGCTTATAAAGAGGATGCGGTAATCTTGCATTCTGCACAAGCTGCCGTCAAACAACATTATCCTGCAGACCGGTATACGGTCATTGTGATTGCCGATCAACTGCTTCCTGAAACAGTTTCGAAACTAAAACAAATTCCTGTAGAGGTCATCGAAGTTCAATTTGAAAAAAGCACCAAGATTAAATCATTGAATTTTGCTGTAAATGCGTTGGCGAAAAATTATGATGCAGTTGTTATACTCGATTCGGACAACATCATGCAGGATGATTTTTTATCCAAACTCAATCGTGCATTGCAGGCCGGATATCTTGCTGTACAAGGACATCGGGTGGCAAAGAATGAAGATACTGAGATGGCATTCTTAGATGCCATGAGTGAAGAGATCAATAATCATTTATTTAGAAAGGGACATTCCATTTTAGGATTCTCCAGTGCTTTGATTGGATCAGCGATGGCGTTTGAATTTTCTTTATTCCAACGATTGATAAAAGGCATTCATTCGGTAGGCGAAGACAAAGAGTTGGAATTAGCTTTGTTGAAGGAGAAAGTAAAAATTGCTTATGTAGAAGATGCCTTGGTGTACGATGAAAAAGTGCAGAACATGGAAGTCTTCGGAAATCAGCGCAGGCGGTGGTTGGCTTCCCAGCTTAACATTTTCAGTACTTATTTCTTTCCTTCTTTTATAGAGTTATTCAAGCGAGGAAATATAGATTACTTTAATAAAGCTTTTCAGAGTGCATTGATACCAAGAGTGCTCTTGCTGGGTTTTTTAACGCTCATGGCTTTCATTAGTTTATGGCTCCCGTTTGTCCCGGCTTCACTTTACTGGATTGGATTATGGTTATTGTACATCGTTACACTGATGTTGGCTGTTCCCGGACGATTTTATAACCGCAAATTATGGAATGCCATTTTACGTGTGCCTTCCGTGTTTTTAAAAATGTTCTTATTGTTGTTCCGCTTAAAGGGAGCAGGTAAAACATTTGTTCGCACGCCTCATCATACCGTTACCGTTAAAAAAGATTAAGATGGCATCGATAACGCAACCTTTGGTGTCTATTGTGACTGTCAACTACAACGGTGTAAAAGTAACGTCTGAGTTTTTGGATTCCATACAGCGCATTACTTATAAGCAGATTGAAGTGATCGTTGTCGATAACGCTTCTGCTGAAAATGCTGATGTATTGAAAGAGCGTTATCCCTGGATCATATTGATTAAAAGTCCCCTGAATACAGGATTTGCAGGAGGTAATAACTTAGGCTTTCAAGTGGCGAAAGGAAAATATTTTTTGATGCTGAATAATGATACGGAAGTAGCTCCCGATTTTTTAGAACACTTGGTAAAAAAAATGGAAGAAGAGCCCGGAGTAGGAGTGGTGAGTTCTAAAGTTATTTTCTTCAACTCAGATAACATACTACAGTATGCCGGCGCCGGGCAGATTCATCCGATCACTGGTAGAGGCGGTTTTATAGGAACAAACGAAAAAGATTTCT
Organism: Chitinophagaceae bacterium; assembly: GCA_028288405.1. Classification (GTDB taxonomy): domain Bacteria; phylum Bacteroidota; class Bacteroidia; order Cytophagales; family Cytophagaceae; genus JACMQM01. The sequence goes on along the minus strand of JAQBNS010000085.1, from coordinate 5,540 downwards.
TGCAGTATCAAAGTGCGGAAACAGGACATGCCCATGGAGCGGCAATGATGGTGAAAAGAGAAGTAATAGAAAAAATAGGCTTAATGGCCGATCTGTATTTTTTGTATTATGAAGAACTTGATTTTTGTGAGCGCATCAAGAATGCAGGATATTCCATTTGGTATATTGCTGAGTCTGTCGTCTTTCATAAAGAATCGATGACGGTGGGACGGGAAAACCCATTGAAGGTATATTACATGACCAGAAACAGAATACTTTTTCTGCGCAGAAATAAGAAGACACTGATGGTCGCTTTGTTTATGCTGTATTTTACTTTTATCGCTGTTCCAAAAAATAGCCTGGAGTATATACGCCGGGGCAAGCTGGACCTGTTGGTGGCTTTTCTAAAAGGATACGCGTGGAACTTCTTTCATTACCGGATTAAACAGAACCCTCAACTTTCTCAGGAACGTATCGGGTAATTTCTTTTTTCAATCGTTTGATGGATGCATTCCAGATGCCGCCATCGTACATGAGTCTTCGATCGCTGGTCCACACTCTGGCGCTTTTTACAGATTTGAGTTTTCCTTCTTTCATCAACATCATGGCCATCCATCCGTCTTGCCAACGTTGTCTGTTGGTATTGAAGCCACCGATCTTTAAGGCATCTTTTCTGCGAAAGGCAAAGTTAAATCCTAATACGTTCAGGTACTCTTTATGAAATCTTCTCAGTCCAATGATGAACTCGCTGACCAATTCATAATTGGCCAAAACAAATCGTGAGGAGTATTCGGGAATAAAAGAATAGGACCCATAGACACAAGAAATCGATTCATCCTTCAACGCATCGACATAATCATCTACCCATGTTTCCGGGTAGATTGAATCAGCATCGGCATTGAGCATGTATTTCCCTTTGGCTGTTTCAAGGCCCGTCTGACGGGTAAAGCTGATGCCTTGTCTGGGTTCAAAAATGGATTTTACTCCGCAGGCATCAAGTACTTGTTGTGTTTTATCCGTAGAGTTATTATTGACAACAATCAGCTCGGTACTGTATTGGGTTTGAATTTTAGAGAGTGACGACAACGTGTGAAGCAAACTTTTTTCTTCATTGTATGCCGGAATAACAATAGATACTTCAGGATTCTCCGTATTGAATTTCGCAAGATCTGATTTGATGCGTTGAATAATCGCCGGATCTACGGATTCAAAATCCTTATACATAAAATTATGGAATTTGACCCATTCCGGTGTTTTGAACTTAGTGAACATAGCTGGCAATCAATTTTATTTCCTCCCCTTTATTATGGTATTGTTTTCCTCTATCAAGGTATACATTTTTTCGACATTTTTTTCCCAGGTATGCTCCTTTGCGAAGCTTTTTCTGGCCAGTTCTTTATTTGCTGAATTTTCTTTCAGCGCCAATTCAATGCCTTCTACAAATTCTTTTTTGCCGGAACATAAATAGGTGTGTGCTTTGAAGTAATCCATGAAAGGAGTTTTGGTGGCTACCACCGGCTTTCCCATGGCCAGGTACTCGTCTATTTTTCGTGGGTAATTGCCGACCGTTGTTTCATTGAGCAATTGAGGATTTATTGCCACACTAAATGCTTTGATATAACGGGGCAATGACTCTGGTTTTTTGTTTCCCAGGAAATGAACATTTGACAGGCTGTGCAAGGCACTTGCTTCAAAGGCTTTGTCTTCAGGCCCTACTAACACGATGTTCCACAACGGACGTTCTTTGGCAAGGTATTCAATCATGGCTATGTCAAGTCTTAAACCTGTCAGAAAGCCCGTGTAGCCTATGATGGGTTGACTTAATCCCTGCAATTCTTGCGCCACTTCCAATGTCTCATCTTCGAAAATGCCAAGGTCGCAACCTTGTCCGACCATGTAGGCACGTGGATTAAAGGCCCTGGCATAATCTGCCAGGTAGTCGGAATTGGCAAATGCTATGTCCCATTTGTGAATGAGTTCTTCTTGCTCCACCATGGTGTTTTTAAAATAAGGAATACCTTTCAGGTTGTCACGGAGGTAGTATATTTTAAGCGAAGGATGGAGCAGTTCATCCAGGTACAAGGCTCTGGAAATTAAGTTATCGTTAAACAAAAGGTAATCCCGGAATTCCAGTTTCTCTATGGCTGCCTCAATGGTTTTGGCAAAACGACGGTTGTTGATTTTATTTAGGAATTTGTAAACGGGTTTATAGTGAATCCAATTGATGGATTCTAGTACGGTGGCCGGATAGAGGTTCCAGAGATTTTCACTGACTTGCTCTATATAGTTTCCGTTTTTCAGTAAAGTCAGACGCTTCTGAATTTTGGGTTCTTTTCTACGTTGAAGAATCGTACGTCTGTCAAGAGGATTATTGACATACAATACACGATTATTCTTAGACAATTCAAGCGCAATATTTTTGCAATTGCTTCCTATTTCTATATCCCAGTCCTGCTGTCCGATGATAACGATATCCTGGTGTTTCATTGTGCCGGATTTGTTTTTATATTCTATAAGGGATCTTTTGAAATGCCACTCTGAACAGGTAATTTGAGGATATAATATTGCAAAAGAAAATATTGAGTAAAATCCTGATCAATGAATAAAGTTATTCATTTCATTAAAGATAATGAAAGATTAAAAAGGTTTTTTCATTACCTCATGATTCCTGCTCGCGAAGCCAGACCAAGGACTTGGGTCAGCCTATTGGTAAATCCATTTGTTCATCAACGCGGCAAAGGTTCGATCATCAGAAATTCGGTTAGATTGGATGTTTTTCCTTTTGGGGAGTTTTCATTGGGAGAGAGAAGTATCATTGAAAGTTACGCAACGATCAATAATGGGGTGGGGCCTGTAAAGATTGGCAGTGATGTAACCATTGGTATTTCCAATGTCATCATCGGTCCTGTTCAAATTGGCAATCACGTGATATTCGCTCAAAACATTGTGGTTTCAGGTTTGAATCATGGCTACGAAGATGTCACTGTTCCTATTCATCAGCAAAAATGCACTACCAGGGAAATTTTTATTGGTGATGAGTCCTGGATCGGTGCGAATGTTGTCATTGTATCGGGGGTCCGCATTGGCAAACATGCTGTAGTAGCAGCAGGCAGTGTGGTAACCAAAGATGTACCGGACTTTTCTATTGTTGCAGGTAATCCGGCTAAGCTTATCAAGCAATATAATCCTACTACAAAAGTTTGGGAGAAAGTGAGTCAGTGATCGTCAATAAAACAATAAGTCAGCTATGGTATATGTATTGCAATTGCTTTTTTGGGGAAGTTTGTTTTTAGTGTTTTATACCTACTTGGGATATGGTATCGTATTGACCGCATTGGTCAAATTGAAAAGATTATTTGTACAACAGAAAATTGCTGCTGCCGGCTATACACCGGTCATAGCCCTGGTGATTCCTTGTTACAACGAAGCGGATATTCTACAGGCTAAGATTGAAAATTGTCTGGCCTTGTCTTATCCTTCCGATAAAATAAGTATTGTATTCATTACCGACGGTTCTACGGACTCCTCCATGGACATTGTGCGTCGCTATCCTGGTGTTACGTTGTTGCACGAAGATAAAAGAGGAGGGAAAGTCGCCGCGGAAAACAGAGTGATGAAATTAGTCACAGCTCCGGTTATTGTTTTTTCAGATGCCAATACCATGTTACCGACTTCTGCTTTAACAGAATTGGTCAAGCATTATGCTGACCCGAAAGTTGGTGCGGTATCAGGAGAAAAACGCATTCTGCAAAAAGACAAAGAAGCTGCGGCAGGCGCAGGCGAAGGGATCTATTGGAAGTACGAATCGTTTTTGAAAAAAATGGATTCAGAATTATTAACCATTGTCGGTGCTGCCGGGGAATTGTTTTCATTTAGAAAAGAATTGTACGAGGAGTTGGAAGCAGATACCATTCTCGACGATTTCATCTTGTCGTTGCGCATTGCAAAGAAAGGATTCCGTGTCGTGTATGAACCTGCAGCCTATGCGATGGAAACATCTTCTGTTTCTGTAAAAGAAGAATTGAAACGCAAAATAAGGATATGTGCCGGAGGCTGGCAATCCATCGTACGCTTGCGTTCTTTGCTCAATCCGTTTGCGCATTTGACCTTGACCTTCCAATACATTTCACACCGGGTTTTACGCTGGACGTTGACGCCACTGGCGTTATTAGTACTACTGCCGGTCAATTTGCTGCTCTGCTGGTATACCGGTGAATTATTTTATCAATTGGCGTTTGTTGCTCAGGTGGCATTTTATACATTGGCATTGTGCGGATGGTATCTTGAAAACAGAAGCATTAGCATCAAATTACTTTTTGTACCGTATTACTTTTTCATCATGAACTACGCGGTCTTTCTTGGTTTTTTTCGTTACCTCAAGGGCAAGCAATCTGCCGCGTGGGAACGTTCGCAGCGACAAGTACAAGTATAAACTAAATCGTCTTTATCATGTCAACTACAACAAAGGCCTCATCCACCTACTTCCCTGGCATTGATTGGCTCAAGGGCATGTTGATATTGGGTGTTGTGTTTGTGCATACACTTTCAGGATCGATGCTGGAGCATATTTTGTATGCTTTCCTGATGCCGGTTTTTATTTTTATAACAGGCTTTTTATTGAAAGAAGAGTACGTTGAGAACGTGCCGTACAGGAAATTTATAGCAAAGTATACACAACGCATGATCATACCTTGGTTGATTGCATCCGTTATTTACCTATTGATTAACGCTCTGATTTTAGATGCGATCGTATGGAATGCCATGACGTTGGTCAATTTTTTTTTGTATCCTTTTTATCATTTATGGTTTATACCGGGTTTGCTCATCATGATGAGTTTGCTGTGGCTAGTGGTGAATCGCCGTTTCAATTTTACACTTGTATTGGTTTCCTCTTTGTTTTTATCGATTGCCTGGTTCAGCTATTTGAAACATTGGCATCTGGATCAAACCATTTTATATTGGTTAGGCGATAAGCGTTTTTATATTTATTTCTTTTTTTATGCCTTGGGTTTTTACATCAGAAATAATCCGGCTATTGATTTTTATAAGCGTGTTCCGCTGATCGTGAGTCTTGCCGCTATTGCCTTTGGCTGTTTAAGAAGCGTAGGATTTATTCATAAATTGATTCCCTCTTCTACCAGTGGGTTTTTCTTTATCAGTTTAAATTTTGGGATCATTACTCTTTGCCTTAACCGCGTCATTCGAAGCGAAAAATTCAATACACGTTTTACTGATTTTTGCAGCAAGCAATCATTGGCCATTTATCTTTACCATTATGTTCCCCTCTTACTGTTGCAGGAACCGGTAACGGTTTTCGTGTCCAATTCCGGGCTGCCTGCTTCTGTTCGGCCTTACCTGATCGCTGTTATATTATTTGGAACAGCTTGTTTGACAGTGCTCCCTTCCATCGCTTTATTAGCAAGAGTAGAAAAAATCAATCAATGGTTTTTTGGAAATACTGCTCGCTAGTAGTGTAAAGTTGCGTGAGGGATAGTAGCGGAAAGCCCACAGCGAGTCATTAGGCCAGTTCCATACTTACATGACTGATCCGAGCGAGGACT
>JAQBNS010000050.1 GCA_028288405.1 Chitinophagaceae bacterium | reverse complement strand
GATTTATTTCTTCTGTTCCAAAGGTAGCGGTGATCTGGTTTTTCTGGAAGATCTTCCCTTATAATACACCGGGAAATCCGGGTTGGGAAATTTCTGCGGTGCTTTTCGGTCTCACATTAGCGGCGGGTAATTTCCCTGCTTTATTGCAAAGAGATGCGCAACGTATGATGGCCTATTCTTCGGTTGCTCATGCCGGATTTATGATGTTACCTTTCCTGATACCTGGAAAGGACCCTTCTATATTTATATTTTATTTGGTGGTGTATGTAGTGATGAGCAATGCGCTCTTTTTCACGCTGGATCAATTGGAACATTGTGCGGGATCTTCTCGGATAGAGGATTTTAAAGGAGTAGGAATGGCTTTCCCCTGGTTGGGAATCATGGTCTTTATATTGATGGTTTCTTTGACTGGCTTACCTCCAACGGCAGGATTTTATGCTAAATTTTTCGTTTTAACAGGCGTTTGGGAAGCTTATCAACAGACCGGAGTATGGTTCTATGTATTGATTGTATTCTGGGGAGTTATCAACACGTTGGTGTCTTTATATTATTATTTACGGATTCCATTCTTCGCCTTTTTCAGGAGAAAAGAAAACACGATTAAACTTACATCTCCGGATAGAATATCCTTAATTTTGTTAACTTTATACATAGTTCCGTTACTCGTCTTCTTCCTTAAACCGGAATGGATATTGAACGTAATTAGGTATCTCATCAAGTCTTAGCCACAACTTATTATATGAGCGATCCTATAAAACACGAATGCGGTATTGCCATGATCCGTTTGCGAAAGCCTTTTTCGTACTACGTCGAGAAATACGGCAACGGGTATTACGCATTGAATAAGCTCTACACCCTGATGGACAAGCAGCAGAACAGGGGACAAGACGGAGCAGGAATAGCAGTCATAAAATTAGATGTGCCTCAAGGCACCAGATACATCAGCCGATACCGATCGGTAGACCCTCAGCCAGTCGCTGAAATTTTTGAAAAGGTCAGCAAAAAATACAGAAAAGCTCTTCGCGATAAAAAAGATAAAACCCTCGATGCCCAGTGGCTCCTAGAGAATGTTTCCTTTACAGGTGAAGTGTTATTGGGTCACTTGCGTTATGGTACGCACGGTGCCAATGAAATTGAAAACTGTCATCCGTTCCTTCGTCAGAATAACTGGAGAAGCAGAAACCTGGTGGTAGCGGGTAACTTCAACATGACCAACGTAGACGAGTTGTTCAACAAACTCATTGAATTGGGTCAGCATCCAAAAGAAAAAGTAGATACAGTTACTGTATTGGAAAAAATCGGTCACTTCATGGACGAAGAGGCGCAGCATATTTTCCATCAGTACAAAGATAAATACAGCAACAGTCAGATCTCTTCCATCATTGAAGACGAGATGGACATGCAGCGCGTGCTCATGCGTTCGTGTAAAGACTTTGACGGTGGTTATGCCATGGCCGGTATAGCAGGACATGGTACCGCTTTCGTAGCGCGTGATCCTGCCGGTATCAGACCTGCTTATTATTATGCAGACGATGAAGTAGTCGTTGTGGCTTCTGAACGTACAGCGATTAAGATTGCATTTGATGTAGAGTTTGATGCCATCAAAGAAGTAAAACCAGGACATGCGCTGATCATTGAGCGTGACGGTTCTTACGAAGAAAAACAATTCATCGATCAGTTGGAACAAAAGTCTTGCAGCTTCGAACGCATCTATTTCTCCAGAGGTTCCGATCCAGCCATCTATTCCGAGCGTAAGCAATTGGGAAGATTGTTGTGTCCGCAGATTTTGGATACCATTGATTACGATTTAGAAAATACGGTGTTCTCTTATATCCCTAACACAGCCGAAACTTCTTTCTTAGGAGTGATCGATGGTGTAGAAGAATACTTAAGCCGCTACCGCAAGAAAATGGTCGGTGAAAATCTTCCGGAAGCGGAGTTGGATAAAATATTAGCACTGCGTCCGCGCATAGAAAAGCTGGTCATCAAAGACAACAAGACCCGTTCTTTCATTACAAGCGACGACGGTAGAAGTAAATTCGTTTCTACGTTGTACGATACGACACATCATGTAGTGCGCAAGGGCATAGACAAACTGGTCGTAGTCGATGACTCGATTGTAAGAGGAACTACATTGGAAAACAGCATCATCAGAATGCTGGATACACTGGAACCAAAGAAGATTGTGATCGTATCTTCTGCGCCTCAGATCCGTTACCCGGATTGCTATGGTATCGATATGTCAAGAATAAAAGACTTCGTAGCCTTCAGAGCCATGCTTGAATTATTGAAGGACACGAAGCAGGAAAACTTATTGGAAGATGTGTACGAGAAATGTAAAGCGTCTATCAAAGAACTGAGCGGTAACACCGTCAATCACGTGAAAGCTTTGTATGCACCATTCTCTTACGAACAGTTCAATCAAAAAATAGCAGAGATCATCACTCCGAAAGATTGTAAAGCGGAGATCAAAGTAATTTACCAGACGGTAGAAAATCTGCACAAAGCTTCTCCCAAACATTTAGGTGATTGGTACTTCAGCGGTAATTATCCGACACCGGGCGGAAACCGTGTATCGAACAAAGCGTTCATGTATTTCATGGAGGGTAAGACGGTGAGAGCTTACTAAAAAGCTAAAGAAACCCATTTAGAAGCCTGACGATTTTCGTCGGGCTTTTTTTTTGAATAAAAAACAAAAAAGTTTGTTTACTTATTTAATCTTACGTTGTCCTTTATTAGCAGACTTGACTTTAAATTCATCTGAAACAATATAACTGTTGTTTTGACATTCATTTGAGATTGAAAGAATGTTGTGAAATAATAATTTGGTAGAAAAGGTACATTATATTGTGACCTGTTGTATTTTCTGTCATAGCTGCAGAAAGCATTAAACCGACTCCTCCTAATAAGCCTATAGGGCTGTTTATATCAACCATTAACTATGTATTATGAAAAGACTAAACTTAGTTTATTTAAAACTTCCAATGGTTTGGCTGGCTGTTTGGTTGCAAAAAATAGCGCTTGCATCCATCGGTCAGATGATGAAAACTCAAATGGTAAAAATTGCCTGCATAGTATTGGTTTTGTGTATGTGGCTGCCTGGTTTTTCACAAATAAAGGTATCAGTGATCGGAGCCAGTGTGGCAGCCGGTTATGGAGTAGCAGGAAATGAAAGTTATCCGAGCCAGATGGGGCTCATTCTGGGAAGTAACTGGAATGTTGGGAATTTTGGATCAAGTGGTACAACACTCATTGCTGGAACCAGCTATCCTTATATTAATCAATCACAGTATCCTGCTTCAAAAAATTTCAATCCCAATATTGTTACGATCGAGTTGGGTTCGAATGACAGTAAGCCTGACAACTGGCAGTATAAAGATGCTTTTATTTCCGATTATAATAACTTAATTAATATTTATAAATCATTGCCTTCTCATCCGACGATCTATATCTGCTTGCCTGTACCAGTATACTCTAATAATTTTGGTATTAGCGATGATGTCATCACGAATGAGATCATCCCTAAAATAAGAGCCATTGCTGTAAATAATAATGTTGGCTTGATAGACCTGAATACTCCGTTAAAAAATCATGCAGATTGGTATCAATCAGATGGAATCCATCCAAATGCAACCGGCGCCCGGAAAATTGCGGAAATCATATCTGCTGCCATCAGTCCGCAACAGCCTTACGGTGGCACGCCATGGCCGATACCGGGAACTATCCAGGCAGAGAATTATGACGACGGAGGCGAGGGCGTTGCTTACCATGACAATGATATCATCAATAGCGGCGGCCAGCAGCGCACGGGTCAGGGCGTTGACGTTGAAAATACGGGAGATGCTACGGGTCTTTATGATGTGGGTTGGACTAATTCTGGTGAATGGATGGAATACACTGTAAACGTTGCAACGACCAGTAGTTATACCATTCAGGCAAGAGTAGCTTCGCCTGGCGATGGCAATAGACTACATGTAGAATTGGATGGTGTAACTATCTCTGGCAGTATGACAGTGCCTAACACCGGCGGATGGCAGGTGTATCAAACAGTTCTGGCTGCAACACCTGTATTGACTAACGGCTTACACATTGTTCGTATTTATGAAGAAACAGGCGGCTTTAATATCAATTCAATTAGTTTTATTACTGCAGCGCAGCTACCGGTAATCACCAGTGCTGCAACTGCAACAGGCAATGCAGGCTCTGCTTTTTCATATTCCATAACTGCAACAAACAATCCCACAAGTTATGCCGCTACCGGGCTTCCTACAGGATTGTCGGTTAATGTCTCTACCGGTATAATCAGTGGTATACCAACAACTGCTGCTACTTATACCGTATCAATAAGTGCTACAAATGCAGCAGGTACAGTTTCTAAAAATATTGGTCTTACGATTGGTAATTCGTCAGGATCCACACCTTACCAGGGCACTCCATGGCCTATTCCTGGAACTATACAGGCAGAGAATTACGATGACGGTGGAGAAGGAATTGCTTATCATGACAATGATGCCATTAACAGTGGAGGTCAACAACGCATCAATCAGGGAGTGGATGTTGAAAATACAGGAGATGCTTCTGGTACCTATAACATAGGCTGGACGGCTTCCGGAGAATGGTTAAAGTATACGGTTAATGTAACGACAACAGGTGTCTATACACTGCAAGCAAGGGTTGCATCTCCTAATAGTAATAAGATGATGCATGTTGAAATAGATGGATCGGCAGTAGCCACTGTAGCCGTGCCGAATACTACGGGCTGGCAAATATACCAAACGGTTAGCGTCAACATATCCAGTATTACAGCAGGAAATCATGTCTTGCGCATCTATATGGATACCGATGGTTTTAACTTGAACTACATCACTTTTGTGTCCGCTAACTCACCTTCGATCACAAGTTCGATCAATGCGACTGCAACTTTAGGTAGTATATTTAGTTATAGCATCACTGCGACTAATACACCTACCGGTTATTCTGCAACAGGTCTGCCAGCAGGTTTGTCTATTAATACGTCTACCGGAGTGATTAGTGGAACCCCCGTCAATTCGGGTACTTCGATGGTGACGATTCAAGCCACTAATGCAATGGGTACTGGATCTGCCACACTTGCTCTTAGTGTAAGTACTGCAAATGATCCGGCAGGCGTGATCACTTGTTATAAGGTACAAAATGTGATTGCCATTAACGGTAATTTGTCCGAAGCTGGGTGGAACATTACCAGATCTTTTTCAAAGACGGTTTTCGGTACTCCAAATAACAGTGCAACTTTTGGTGTGTTGTGGGATAATACGAATTTGTATATCGGTGTAAAAGTATTGGATGCCAATTTATTTGCGGATTCACCTGATTGGTGGGAAGATGATGCAGTAGAAATATACCTGGATCCGAATAACAATAAGTTGAGTACTTACGATGGCTTTGACAACCAAATAATCAAAGGGTATAACAAAAGTGGAATCTCTACGAAGTTGAATGTTTCAGGTCTGCAGCATGCCTGGGCTACTGTCTCAGGTGGCTATTCTATAGAACTTGCCATCCCTTGGTCCCAGTTGGGGATTAATATACCAGCTGCTGGAACTTCTATTGGATTTGATATCAGTTACAATGATGATGATAATGGCGGAAGCAGAGAAGGACAGGCCGTATGGAATGGGACCATCGACAATTGGCAGAATACTTCTGGTTTTGGAAGGTTAACTCTTAATTCAGGAAATGCTTCTAAACTTTCATCGGATGAGGTGTTTACATCCGATGAACAAACGGCAAATGTTTATCCTAATCCTATCGTAAGCGGAACATCGGCATTTGTGACAGTTCCTATGGATTGGACTGACGATATAGAGCTGCGTGTTTTAAATTCAAGCGGAGAAATTGTGAAACGAGATACTAAGAAAATTGTATCCAATCAGTTCGAATTTAATACGAAGGATTTAACTCCCGGCATTTATTTTTTACAGATGAGAAATGGAGATGAGACGCAAAATGAAAAAATCATGGTGCAATAAAAAGCGATCAGTTTAATTCATATCAAAAAGAAAACCCTGCTAAGTTATTAGCAGGGTTTTCTTTTTGATGTTAACGATTTATAAATACATCGTTGACATGTTCATTTCGATCATTTTTTTGGTTAAGGCAACTGGCTTTAAACCGAGAAACTTTCTCCACACCCGCAAGTACGAGAAGCATTCGGATTGATGAATTGAAATCCTTTTCCGTTCAATCCGTCGGTATAATCCAGAGTAGTACCTAAAAGGTATAAAAGACTTTTCTTGTCGACCATGATTTTGATGCCTTTGTCTTCAAAGATTTGATCGGCTTCATTGGTGTTGTTGTCAAAATCCAGATCGTACATTAAGCCTGAGCAACCGCCGCCCTTAACAGAAACACGGATGTTATACTCTGCGCCATATCCCTCTTTTGAGCGAAGGCTGGCTACATGTTCTTTAGCTTTATCTGTAATGTTAATCATGTTGTGTCTCCGGTGATTTGCTTAGAAAACTCTTTTTATCCTGCAATAGTTCAACAACCGTTGAATTACATGGTAAAATGGTCGTTTTCTTTGCGCATTTTTTTAATTTTCTTGTAGTTCTTTTTACAGCCTTTTCTATGGCGAACGCAATCTGTGAAAGAAAGAGTAAGAACGAGCATAGCCAGCAATACTACTATTTTTTGCATAATTGTGTTAAAGTTTATTTTGTACTAAATTAACAAAAAATATTTAAAAAGAATTAATACCATGAGTGAACGTACTGAAATCAGTGAAATAGGAGAATTTGGGTTGATTGGGCGTATCCGGGAAATGGCTTACCATGGCAATAAATCCACTATAAAAGGCATAGGAGACGATGCTGCGGTCATTGACAATGGGGATGATTATTTAATTGTTTCAACTGACGCCCTGGTGGAAAACGTGCATTTTGATTTGGGATATGTACCACTAAGACACCTGGGCTATAAAGCGATGGCCGTCAATTTTTCAGACATGGCAGCGATGAATGGCATTCCCCAACAAGTAGTAGTGGCTTTAGGACTCAGTAATCGCTTTTCTGTAGAAGCAGTAGAAGAATTATACGAAGGCATGCGCCTGGCATGTGAGAAATATGGGGTGGATTTAGTAGGAGGAGATACGACTACTTCACGTTCGGGATTATTCATTTCTGTAACGGTAGTAGGTAAGGTGGCTAAAGATAAAGTGGCTTTCCGTAAAGGAGCAAAGGAGAAAGAATTGATTTGTGTGACCGGCGACTTAGGAGCGGCTTTTATGGGCCTTCAAGTATTGGAACGGGAAAAACAGGTATTTCAGGCCAATCCGGAAATGCAACCGGAACTGGAAGGGAAAGATTATATCATTCAACGGCAGTTGAAGCCGGAGCCGCGTTTAGATGTGGTGCAGGAGTTGGCAAGATTGGGGGTAACACCGAGCAGCATGATTGACATTTCGGATGGACTGGCCTCCGAACTGTTGCATCTGTGCAAAGCATCCGGCTTAGGAGCGCGCATTTACGAAGAAAAAATACCGGTCGACCGTATGACTTATGAAGTAGCCAGAGAGTTTGAATTGGATCCTATTACCGTACAATTGAATGGTGGTGAAGATTATGAACTGCTGTTTACCATGCCTCAGGAAGACTACGAAAAATTACGCAACCATCCTGACATCTCAGTGATCGGATATATGGAAGCGGGATCAACTGCGGTCATGGTTACTAAGCAAGGCAATGAGGTGCAATTGCAGGCGCAGGGTTGGAAACATTTTTAAAGCTAGGAGCCAGGAGGTACGAGCTAGGATTAACTCATCGTACCTCCTGGCTCCTAGCTCTTAACTTTTTTAATCCTCTGGGTAAGGAATGAAAAGGAAATTCGTAAACGTTTCGTCGATCACAAACAAGCAACAAAACTCGTCAGGGTCTTTGTAGTTATCCTGGAACAATTCTTCTTTTTCGATCAGTTTTCGTTGCGTAAATTCTTCCATAAAAGAAAAGAAGTAATTCCAATCCAAGCCATCATGATCGGCTTTATTGATCAGGAGTTGTCCGAGGGGTTGTCCTGTTTTACAAATCGGGAAAACAGGAAAGTCTGAAATTCCTCTCGAACGCAATTGTTCAGAAGCTTGTCTTAACGTGTCACATACTTTGATGAAATCTTTGGTGATGGTACCTAAGTATTTGCCGTCTAATTCCGGATCGTTGTTCATGGTGAGGATTGAAATGCAAGATTCAAATATACTAATAATTTAGTATTAGTCAGTGAAGTATGGAAG